>JAERRP010000191.1 GCA_016735415.1 Desulfobacterales bacterium
GCTTTCCCGGAATAGTTCCCCAGCATAACATTTGTACCAGAACAGTTGACTATCTTTCAGGTCTAGGTTACTCAAACATTCCTCACAGCTGCTTTCCCTGAATAGTTCCCCAGCATAACATTTGTACCAGAACAGTTGACTATCTTTCAGGTCTAGGTTATTCAAACGTTCCTCACAGCTACTTTCCCGGAATAGTGCCCCAGCATAACATTTGTACCAGAACAGTTGACTATCTTTCAGGTCTAGGTTGCTCAAACGTTCCTCACAGCTGCTTTCCCGGAAAAATACCCCTGGCAACCGCCGCCATTGCCATGGGCGGTCATGTCCGGGTCGGCCTTGAGGATAATCTCCACCTTCCCGACGGGACCCTGGCGACCAACGCGCAACTGGTGGAAAAAGCCGCGACCATCGCACGGGCGATAGGGCGCGAGATCGCATCCCCGGAGGAAGCCCGGCGGATACTGTCGCTGGATCCGGAACGCAAAGATCGCATCTTATCGCAAATCGATTGACCGCTTAAGACTCTGAGCAAGGCCCCGGGGGTTGCACTTCGGGTTGACAGAAAATGGCCGACTTGCCGCAATTACAATTTTGTACGTCTCCGGTACGATTTGCTGCCCATCCCCTTGTGAGTACGCAAAACGGGACAATGCCTCACCGGTTCTTCAGCCGGCTTTTAAAGCCCTTTCCTCCGGAAACATCAGAATGGTGCCTTGGCCCGATCCTGGGAGGGGCGGAGCGCCCCCGTTCATACCTTAAAAAGTGAGGCCAAAGAAAATCCCCATGGAAGCCTGCGATCACGTTTTTTATCGAAACCTCAGGAAAAATTACCCCGTGGCCGACCGGGCCGAAGGGATTTACATCTGGGACAGCAACGGCAAACGCTACATCGATGGCTCCGGTGGGGCCTGCGTTGTCAGTATCGGCCATTGTGTCCCCGAAATTCTGGAGGCCATGCAGACGCAGTTCAACCGGGTCCCCTTTGTGCACAGCAGCCATTTCACCAACCCGGCGGCCTGCGAATTGGGCGATTTGCTCCACCGGATGGCGCCCGACAAATCCCTCAGCAAGACCTATTTCCTTTCCGGCGGGTCCGAAGCCGTGGAATCGGCCGTCAAGCTTGTGCGCAAGTACTGGCGAGAGGTCGGCCAACCCGACAAATACAAAGTCATTTCGCGCTGGTCGAGTTTTCACGGCAATACCACCGGCGCCCTGGCCCTGGGCGGTCACACGGCCCGCCGCAGGCATTACCTGCCCATGCTTCAACACACCCCGCACATCGAACCGGCTTACTGCTACCGCTGCGGCTTCAAGGTCACCCCCGAAACCTGCGACCTCCAGTGCGCCGATGAGCTCGAACGCTGCATCAAGCATGAAGGCCCAGAATCAGTCGGCGCTTTCATCGCCGAGCCGGTCGTGGGCGCCACGGCCGGCGCCGTCGTGCCCAAAGACGGGTATTGGCAGCGAATCCGACAAATTTGTGACCAATACGACATCAGGCTCATTGCGGACGAGGTGATGACCGGCATCGGGCGCTGCGGCCGGAACTTCGGAATTGAACACTGGGGCATTGTACCTGATTTGATTGTCATGGCCAAGGGGTTGAGCTCCGGCTACACACCGCTGGGGGCGGTCATGGTGAAAGACGAAATCCACGCGACCATCCGGAAAGGCTCGGGCGCGTTTGTCCACGGCCACACCTACGGACAGAACCCGCTTTCGACCGCCATCGGTGCCGGGGTGCTGCGCTACATCCATCAGAACGCCCTGGTGGAACGTTCGAAAACAATGGGCACCTACCTGCTGCAAAAGCTGGCGGAACTCAAGGCCCTGGATATCGTGGGCGACATTCGGGGCCTGGGGCTTTTTGCCGGCATCGAACTTGTGCAGGACAAATCCAGCCGCGCCTGGTTCGATCGCGATCTCAATGTCAACACCCAGGTGGCCCGCCAGGCCTTTGACCGCGGACTCATTACCTATCCGGGCAACGGCGGCGTCGACGGCATTCATGGCGACCATATCCTGTTGGCACCGCCGTTTATCATCACGGAGCGCCAGATCGACGAAATGGTGGCCGTGTTGAAAGATGCCATCCGGGCCGTTGAAAACGGCCTTTAAGGCCCGCGAAAAAAGACTTCACCTTAAGTGCCGGAAGCTCCCCGACCGGCGGCGTAGCGCCCGCGGTCCACACCCGGGCCGCCATTGCACAAAGCCGGTATAACCACCCGGAACAATGAAGTCGTATCACAATATTGTAATTAATCAGGGTGCATATATTACAAATTTGCAATCTGCTGCTTTTTATTTCCTCCGCCAATAATCACCTAATATCCTGATTGTTATTATATTTCCACGCTAATTGGCAAATGGCATAACTATTGCTGAAAGGATTATGTACACACATTAACTTGAACCATTAGACGGGACCATGCCTAAAACCAGAGCCAGCGCTGCCGAAGAACTTCGCATTAACCGGAATCGCCTGCTCCGCGATTTCCCGACGGGCAAGGTCCCGGACTTCATGCCCCGGCATGCCCGTCTCTTCGATGAATACTTTCGCCATAGTTTTGAAACCAGCCGGATCGGCCCCCGTATGGACATCATGCGCAATCCTTATGTGATTATCGCCCAGGGGGGCTATGGGCGGTGTGACCAGTGTGTCCACTCGGATGTCGATCTGCTGATCCTGTTCGAAAAACGGGTGCCGCTGGAAGCCGAAGCGCTTATTCGTGAAATCGTATATCCCCTGTGGGATCTCGGCCTCGAGGTGGGGTATGCCACCCGGTCGCTTGAGGAATGCCTGGCACTGGCGAGCGGGGATTTCGAAGTTCTGACACCTCTGCTGGATGCCCGGTTCGTTTGCGGAATGTCCAAACCTTACTCGAGGCTGATACAGAGGCTCCGGGACAAGGTTAGTAAAACACGACATGCCCGCAAGGCGATCAACTGGCTGGTGGAAACCAACCAGGCGCGGCACGAACGCTTCGGTGATTCGGCCTGTCTGCTGCAGCCCAACCTCAAGGAGGGCCAGGGCGGGCTTCGCGATTACCATACCATGCTGTGGATCGCCCGCATCAAATCCAACCTTAAACAGCCCCGCGACTTTGAATACCTGGGATATCTCTCCCACGAGGAGTATCAGCAGCTTGAGGAAGCGCTGCGATTCATTTTCAATGTTCGCAATCGGCTGCATCTGCTCAGCAACCGCAGAACCGACCAGCTGCATTTCGAAAGTCAGATTCGTCTGGCCCGGGCCCTGGGCTATCGACGGAACAACGGCCGGCAGCCGGTGGAGCAGTTTCTGGGCGACCTGCACGGGCAGATGGAATTTGTCAAACAGCAGCACCTCATGTTCCTTTTCGAACAGGGCTACGAAAAGCGGGCGCGGCGCTACAAACGGCGCTCGAAGGTCGCCAAGATCGAAGGGATCGAGGTCAAGGGTGACGCCCTGACGTTCAACACGTCGCACCGGGTCAAAGAGAACCCCTGTCTCCTGATCCAAATTTTCGAAGAAAGCGCCCGACTGAAACTGCCTCTGGACGCGGAAGCCCGCCGGGTTGTTCACGAGTTCGGCGATCTGTTCGATTCTGAAATGCGCTCGCAGCCGGGGGTCGTCAAATCCTTTGAAAAAATTATACTGGCCCCGGCCCCGACCTTCAACGTCTTGAATGCCATGATGTACACCGGCCTGCTGGAGCGTTTCATTCCGGCCTTCAAAATGGTTATCAACCGCATTCAATACGACGCGTATCACATCTATCCGGTGGGGCGTCACCTGTTGCGGACAGTCATGCTGCTGAAGCAGATCAACAACTTGCAAAACGGCAACGGCGATGCGCTGGCGGCCGAATTATGGTCGGAGATCAAATCCAAGAAACTGCTTCTGTGGGGAGCCCTGCTGCATGACATCGGCAAAGGCCAACCGGGGCGCAACCATTCGGCCAGGGGGGCCGCCCTCGTCCCGGACATCCTGGCGGAGAAGGGCTACAAGCCGGCGGATATCGAAACGGTCGCCTTCCTCGTGCGTGAGCATCTGCTGTTGGCCAAAACCGCGGCCCGCCGCGACACCAATGACGAGGAAACCGCGCTTTACTGCGCGCGACGCATCAACGATGTCGAGCGGCTCAAAATGCTTTACCTGCTGAGCGTGGCCGACGCCATGGCCACCGGTCCCAAGGCCTGGAACAGTTGGACCGCGACCCTATTAAGGGATCTTTTTTTCAAGGTTCTGAACCTTCTTGAAAACGGTGAACTGGCCAGCCGGGAAGCCGTGGCGCTGGTGGCCCGCAAACGCGACGAACTGCTGGCGGCCGTCAAGCCCAAAAGCCTCCGTAAGGAGATGGACACCCTTTTCAAGGTCATGTCGCCACGCTATCTCCTCAATGTCCCGGTCGAAAGTGTCCAGGCCCACATCCGGCTTTTTCAAAGCCTGGGAGAGGATCGGTTTGTCTGGGAAATCAAGCCCGCCACGGCCTCCGATACCCGCATCGTGACCGTCTGCGCCAGGGACCAGCCCGGTCTGTTCTCTCAAATTGCCGGCGTTTGTACGCTGAACGGCATCAATATTCTCGACGCCCAGGTCTTTACCTGGCGCAACAACATCGCTCTGGACATCTTCAAGGTGCAACCGCCGCCTGACCCCATTTTTGAAGAAGAGAAATGGACCAAGGCGCGGCAGGACCTGACCAGGACCCTTGCCGGCGGCCTCGACCTTGCAGACCGCCTGCAATCCAAAACACAGCTTTTCCGGACCGCGCGGCCGCCGGCCATGGAACGGCCGGTGCAGGTTGCGATCGACAACACGACTTCCAGCTTTTTCACCATCGTGGAAGTCTTTGCAGAAGATTTCCCGGGGCTCTTGTTCCGGATCACCCATGCGCTGTTCCAGTGCCGGCTGGATGTCTGGGTGGCTAAAATCGCCACCCATGTGGACCAGGTCGTCGACGTTTTCTACGTCCGTGATTTCGACGGTCAGAAAGTCGATGATCCCGAACAGGTCGAAGGCATCAAGGAAGCGATTTACGCGGTGCTGCCGCCTCTGTCGGAATCACCCGAGGGAAAAAACTGAACCCGGGAGGGAATACGAACGAATGAAAATAAATCTTTTTCTATGGGCCGCAGCGATGACGTTATGGCCGGCGGC
The DNA here is from genome assembly GCA_016735415.1 of Desulfobacterales bacterium. Next base: position 5,144 of record JAERRP010000191.1, read on the forward strand.
GGCGTTGGCCGCCGACGGACCCGATACGGGCGATACGGCCTGGATTATCATGGCCACGGCCCTGGTGATGATGATGACGCCGGCCGGGCTGGCCCTTTTCTACGGCGGCCTGGCGCGCTACAAGAATATGCTGAACACCATCGCCATGACCCTGGTGGCCTACTGCCTGGCCAGTGTGATCTGGGTTCTCTGGGGCTACACCCTGGCTTTCGGCCCCAGTATGGGTGGATTAGTGGGCGGATTTGACCATATTTTCTTAAACGGCATTTCGGTCAACAGTCTTTCCGGTACCATTCCGACCTATGTCTTCCTTATGTTTCAAATGACTTTCGCCTGTATCACCGTGGCGCTTGTGCTGGGTTCGATTGTCGACCGGATGAAGTTTTCGGCCTGGATCGTATTCACCATTCTGTGGGTCACGTTCATTTACTGCCCGGTCGCCCACTGGGCCTGGGGCGGCGGATGGATGGGTGAAATGGGCGCACTGGATTTTGCCGGCGGTACGGTCGTGCACATCAACGCCGGCGTGGCCGGATTGGTGCTTTCCCTGATGCTGGGCAAACGCATCGGCTATGGCAAGGAGGCCATGTTTCCTTCCAGCGTCACCCTGACGGCCCTGGGCGCGGCGCTTCTGTGGTTCGGCTGGTTCGGTTTCAATGCCGGCAGTGGACTGGCCGCCGACGGTGTGGCCGCATCGGCCTTCCTGGTGACCAACACCTCGGCCGCCGTGGGAGCCTTGGCCTGGATGACGGCGGAATGGGTGGCCACCCGGAAGCCTACCGTTCTCGGCCTGGCCTCCGGGGTCGTGGCCGGTCTGGTGGCCATTACGCCCGCAGCCGGATTCGTGACCATGCCGGCCTCGCTGGTCATCGGCCTTACGGCGGGCTTCCTCGGCTATTTCAGTGTGGCCAAATTGAAGCACCTGCTCGGTTACGACGATTCACTGGATGCCTTCGGGGTTCACGGTCTGTGCGGCATCTGGGGGGCGCTGGCCACCGGCCTTTTTGCCAGTCCGGCCGTAACCGCCGGGGCCCGGGGCCTGTTTTACGGCAATCCCGGACAATTGTGGACGCAGCTTTTATCGATTCTGGGAACTGCGGCCTTTTCCGCCGTCGGAACCTTGATCGTGGCCCGGGTGACCGGGTTGGTCACCGGCGGCCTGCGCGTGGCCCGCGACGAAGAAATCGAGGGTCTCGACCAGGCCCGGCACGGCGAGCGGGCTTTTGAAATCCAGGGCGTATAAAATCATATACCGCGACCTGTCCGACCGTTTTTATGACAACAGAAGGAGAGAAAATGAAAAAGATTGAAGCAATCGTCAAGCCCTTCAAGCTTGATGATGTCAAGGAGGCCCTGAATGACATCGGCATTCAGGGAATGACCATCACGGAAGTCAAGGGTTATGGACGCCAGAAGGGTCATAAGGAAATCTACCGCGGGGCTGAATACGTCGTCGATTTCATCCCCAAAGTGAAAATCGAAGTGGTTGTCGCCGACGATCAGGCGGATGCTGTGGTCGCTAAAATTCGGGAAGCGGCCAACACGGGCAAACTCGGCGACGGAAAGATTTTCGTCGTTGGCATTGAAGAGGCGGTCCGGGTCCGAACCGGCGAGACCGGATCGGATGCCCTCTAACGGGTTGAGCGCTGTGGATTTTTTATCGCTACAAAACCCCCGCACGGTTCAGGCACATATTTTTTAACAGTTGAGCATTCACAGCTATATAAGGAGGAAGTATGATGACACCCAAAGATGTACTGGCATTTGCCAAAGAAAAAGGCGCCAAAGTTCTCGATATCCGTTTTCTGGATTTTCCCGGCGTCTGGCAGCACTTCACTGTACCCATGAGCGAGTTGGATGAAGACAGCTTCGAGGACGGCTACGGCTTTGATGGTTCCAGTATCCGCGGCTGGCAGCCCATCGACGCCAGCGACATGCTGGTGATCCCCGATCCCACCACGGCCAAGATGGACCCCTTTTACGAGGAACCGACCCTGGTGCTGGTGGGCAACATCGTCGACCCGATCACCCGCGAGTCCTACACCCGCGACCCGCGCTTTATTGCTCAGAAAGCCGAAGCCTATCTCAAGAGTACCGGCATTGGTGATACCGCCTTTATCGGGCCGGAAGCCGAGTTCTTTATCTTCGATGATATCCGTTTTGAATCTTCCCGCCACCGCGCTTTCTACGAAATCGACTCGGTCGAAGGTATCTGGAACAGCGGCCGGGACGAAGCCCCCAACCTGGGCTACAAACCCCGCCACAAGCAGGGGTATTTTCCGGTACCGCCCATGGACAAATTCCAGGACCTGCGCACCGAAATGATGCTCGTCCTGGAGGAACTCGGCATCGCCGTGGAATGCCAGCACCATGAGGTGGCCACCGCCGGCCAGGCTGAAATCGACATGCGTTTTCAATCCTTGCTGCAGATGGGCGACCAGCTGATGTGGTTCAAATATGTGCTCAAAAATGTCGCTACCCGCAACGGCTATACGGTGACCTTCATGCCCAAACCCCTGTTCGAAGACAACGGCACCGGCATGCATACCCACCTGAGCATCTGGAAGGATGGCGATCCGACCTTTGCCGGCGACGGCTACGCCGGCGTTTCGGATTCGGCTCTTTACGCCATCGGCGGTATCCTGAAACACTGCCAGGCCGTCTGCGCCTTCTCCAACCCCACCACCAACTCTTACAAACGTCTGGTGCCGGGGTTTGAAGCGCCGGTCAACCTGGCTTACTCCAGCCGGAACCGCAGTGCCGCCGTGCGCATCCCCATGTACTCGGCTTCCCCCAAGGCCAAACGTATCGAATTCCGCACGCCGGACCCGTCGTGCAACGGCTACCTGGCCTTCTCCGCCATCCTCATGGCCGCCCCGGACGGCATCGAGAACAAGATCGACCCGGGGGAGCCGCTCG
>JAERRP010000133.1 GCA_016735415.1 Desulfobacterales bacterium
TCCCGCAGCAGCAGATCGTCGAAGGCAGCCAGCGAGTGGTCGAGTTCCTGGTTCAAAGCCCTGATTTCGTCGAGTTCCCGATCTTCAGGGATATCCGGGTTGTAGGGGGACTTTCCATCCTGCCCCGGAGCGGTTTCCGCTGCGAGGGCCGGAGCGGAAGCGCGGCCGGCTTTCTGCTCCAGTCGCGCCAGTATCCGTCGCTTTTCCTCGGTGAGACGGCGAACGCGATCCAGGTACGTTTCATAGAGTTCGACGACCTCGGGTGAGGCCGGGTCTGAAGTCCGATAGCGGGCCAACTCTTCGGCAATCCGTTTTTCGGTGGCAATTCCGATCAACCAGTCGCGGCGGGCCGCGATGATGCGTTCATCCGGGCTGAGGGCTTCAGCGTTCAGCCCGGCAAGGAGGCCGATGACAAGGCCTGCCAGTGCGATGAGACCCGCCTGCTGGAACCTGGAAAACCGGAAAACCATTGTCATCATTCAATCCTGGGGATGTTAAGGGTTTGCGCCGGCCTGATTCCATGCGCCCTTATCGGAGATAAGAATCACGCCATTTGGTGTCAAGGCGCAGACGGCGGCAGTTAACGCTCTCATCCCAATGGGAACTTTGGGCATTAAGATCATGCCTTATTGGCCGATAACACCATTTGAAGCATACACGAACTGTTATCGTTTCGCAAAGATCGTCATGCCACTTAACGAATTGATTACCATACCGGCCGGCAGCTTCTGGGTTGGCGCCCGCAGTGCCGTTCAACTGGAAGCGTTTCTGGGGACCTGTGTGGCCGTGGCAGCCTATGACGCCGAAGCGCACGTGGGCGGCCTGATCCACTTGCTGTTGCCGGAACCACCCCTGCCCGGGAGCGCTTATCAGCGTGAAAAATATGCCACCACGGGGCTGCCACTGTTTTTGGCAGCCCTCAGGGACAGGGGCGGCGAACCCGGGCGAATGAAGGCCTGCCTGGCCGGGGGGGCTTTGATTGGTCCCATCGCCGCTCAGGATCTGGATCTTGATATCGGTGGGCGCACCTGTGAAAAAGCGGTGGATTTTCTGACCCGGGAAGACATCCAGATCGTTCAATTTGAAAGCGGCGGCTTTATGCCGACCCAGATCGGATTGGACATGCACAGCGGGAATTTTTCGATTACCCCGACAGGGGACGCCAGCATGACGGTCAGTTCCCCCCTGTCACCGCCCAGTGAGGATGATATCCAGCGGGCCATGCAGGGATTGCAGCCCATTCCGCAGGTGGCCCTGCGCATTTTACGCATGGTTTCGGAAGAAGACTACCGTATCCATGACCTGGCCCGGATGGTCCGCCAGGACCAGGTGATCTGTGCCCGCACCCTGAAACTGTGCAATGCGGCTTCCTTTGCCAGACGGGGCCGGATCGAATCCCTGGAGCAGGCGCTGGTTTTTCTCGGTCAGGATCGTTTTACCCGCTCGGTGATTGCCGTCTGTGTGCAGGATTTTTTTAGTCAGCAGGGCAACGGCTATTCATTGCGCATCGGCGGGATGTATCAGCATGCGGTCGGCACGGCCATGGTGGCCGAGCAGCTGGCCCGCCGGACCCATCGGCTGATTCCGGCCCTGGCCTATACCGGCGGCCTGCTGCATGACATCGGCAAAGTGGTCCTGGATCAATTCGTGGCACCGCGGCAACCGCTGTTCTACCGCGATCTGGCGGCCGAGACCAATTTTCTGGCGGCCGAGAAACGGCATCTGGGTATGGATCACACGGAAGCCGGACGCCGGTTGGCCCTCAACTGGGGGCTTCCGGCCCCCTTTGTGGATGTGATCACCCACCACCACTACCCCGAGAAAGCCAGGTCCCACCGGGATCTGGTTCATATCGTCTACATTGCCGATCTGATCATGTCCCGCTTTCATTCCGGGCTTGAACTGGAAAAGATCAATACCGAGCACCTGGCCGATCGTTTCGCCAGTGTCGGTCTGGCCCCCGCCGACCTGCAGGCCATCATCGACGGCCTGCCGACGAGCGTTTTCAGCATGTCGATGGCAATTCCGGCCGATGATTGACCGCCATTCACCCGGTGACGGGGGGATTCCGTTCAGGGGCTGCCGCCCACCGGCGCTGATGCTCAGGGATTGTTTTTTTCGTCCAGGGCGGCATGGGCCGCCGCCAGCCGTGCCACCGGTACCCGGAAGGGTGAACAGGAGACATAGTCGAGACCCATTTGGTGGCACAGGGTAATGGACTGCGGATCGCCGCCGTGCTCACCGCAGATTCCGCATTCCAGCTCCGGATTGACCGCCCGTCCTTTTTTAACCGCAATGGCCATCAACTCGCCCACGCCGTCCGGGTCGATACTGGTAAAGGGGTTGTGCGGTAAAATACCGTTTTCCATGTATTCCACCAGGAAACCGGTTTCGGCGTCGTCGCGTGAAATACCGAAAGTGGTCTGGGTGAGGTCGTTGGTGCCGAACGAGAAGAACTCGGCATGGGCGGCCATCTGGTCGGCCGTCAGGGCGGCCCGCGGGATTTCGATCATGGTGCCGAATTTGTAGTCGATTTCGATATCCTGCGCTTCCATGACCTTGCGGGCCTCGACTTCAAGAATGGCGCGCTGGGTCTTGAGTTCGTTGACATGGCTGCTCAACGGAATCATGACCTCCGGTTGCACCTCGATCCCCTCGCGGCTGACCAGACAGGCGGCCTCGAAGATGGCGCGGACCTGCATCATGGTCAATTCCGGCACCATCATGCCCAGCCGCACACCGCGCAGCCCCAGCATGGGGTTTTCCTCCCGCAGTTTTTCCACCCGTGTGAGGATCTTCTCCTTTAGCCGGTACTGCTCCAGCAGCGCATCGATGGCCTGCAGGTTGGGCGCGTGCTGGAGCCGGATTTTGAGATCGGAGAGTTCCGTCAACAGGTCGATGTGGTTCGGCAGAAATTCGTGCAGGGGCGGGTCGAGCAGCCGCACGATGACCGGCAGGCCGTCCATGACCCGGAAAAGTCCGGCAAAATCGTCGCGTTGAAACGGCAGCAGGGCATCCAGGGCTTCCCGCCGCTCGATGGGCAGGTCGGTCATGATCATCTTCTGGATGTAGGGCAGCCGGTCGGATCCGAAGAACATGTGTTCGGAACGGCACAGGCCGATTCCCTGGGCGCCATACTCGCGTGCCCGTCGGGCGTCTTCCGGGTAGTCCGCGTTGGTCCAGACCCCCAGCCGGCGAAATTCGTCGGCCCAGGAGAGCAGCGTGATCAGGTTGGTGTCTTTGATGTCGGGCAGCGTGGTCGTCAACTGGCCATTATAAATTTTGCCGGTGGTACCATCGATGGAGATCCAGTCGCCTTCCTTGAGGGTGACATCACCGAAGGCGATTTCCCGTTTACCCATGTCGATCTTGAGTCCGGCAACCCCTACGACGGCCGGTTTTCCGAACTGGCGGGCCACGAGGGCGGCATGGCTGGTGCGCCCTCCGCGGCTGGTGACAATCCCTTTGGCGGCCAGCATGCCGTGAACGTCGTCGGGTTTGGTTTCGGGCCGGACCATGATAACGGCGCGGTCTTCGTTTTTGGCCCATGTCTCGGCCAGGTCGGCATCGAGGGCCACGATACCCACCGCGGCCCCGGGGGAAACATTCAAGCCCTCGGCCAGCAGTTCGCCCATTTCCTGGGCCACCTGGATCGATTCGAGGCTGAACTGGGGGTGCAGAAAGAAATCGACCTGCGCGGGCGAAACCCTGCGGACGGCTTCCTCCTTGGTAATCAATCCTTCCCGGGCCGTTTCGACCGCAATCCGGACGGCCGCCTGGGCCGTGCGTTTACCGTCTCGGGTCTGGAGCATCCAGAGCTTGCCGTTTTCGATCGTGAACTCCATGTCCTGCATTTCGCGGTAATGGGTTTCGAGCCGGCCGGCGATTTCCACCAGTTCCCGATAGGCGGCGGGCATTTCTTCCTCGAGTTGCGTGATATCGCGGGTCATGCGGATACCGGCGACCACGTCCTCGCCCTGGGCGTTGATGAGATAATCGCCTTCGATCATCTTCTCGCCCGTGCCGCCGTTGCGGGTCATGGCGACACCCGTGGCGCTTGTCTCACCCAGGTTGCCGAACACCATCGTTACGATGTTGACGGCCGTTCCCAGATCGTGGGCAATCCCGGCGGCATTGCGATAATCGACGGCGCGCTTGCCGTCCCAGCTCTTAAAAACCGCTTCGGTGGCCAGGCGCAGCTGCCCCAGGGGCGACTGGGGAAATTCCATTTTGGCCTGGTGGTAGAAAATCGATTTGAATTCAGTGGTCACGCTGTGCAGGAGTTCGATCGGCAGTTCGGCATCGTTGTCCACGCCGGCTTTGGACCGGGCCGTGCTGAGTACGGTTTCGAAGGCTTCATCCGGGATTTCCATGACGACGCTGCCGAACATCTGGATCAGGCGGCGGTAGGCATCATAGACAAAGCGTTCATCTCCGGTCAGGTCGGTCATGCCCCGGAGGGTTTCGTCGTTCAGGCCGATATTCAAAACGGTATCCATCATGCCGGGCATGGAGAACTTGGCGCCGCTGCGGCACGAAACCAGCAGGGGGTTCTCGCGGTCGCCGAACACCTTGCCGCTTTCGGCCTCCATGGCTTTGAGGGCTTCGCTCAGCTGGGCCCACATGTCGGCCGGGAACACGTTGCCGGCCGCCAGATAGGCGTTGCAGGCTTCGGTCGTGATCGTAAAGCCGGGGGGCACGGGAATGCCGATGCGGGCCATGTCGGCCAGATTGGCGCCTTTGCCGCCCAGAAGGGTGCGGACGTCTTCCCAGCGGCCTCCCACCGAGGCCTGGATTTGATCCACTTCGTTAAACCGGTAAACCCATTTCTGCGTCATGGCCGTTCCCTTTCTGATTGATTCGTTGCTGACCTGTGATGATCAGGTTTCTATCAGCCCCTTGTCGGGATTGATTCGATTGTCGGGCCCTTCGGGCCGAGCGGTTAATATGCAAGCGTGGGCGTTTTCAGCTTGAATAAATTTTTATAGAATAGGTTTAAGAAGGCTGTCAAATCCTGAAAGCCCGGCCTGCGCTCGCGGGGGTGGTGCCCGGGTCGACTTTTTTTTGGTAACTGTTTGTTGGCATCACTGAGCCTGGCGATGTTCCGCCTGTTTGAAGGGAAGGGGTTGTAATCGAACGAGCGCTTCGGCGGTTTCCATCCGGGGCGTCACAATTATGCGGCCGGGCTTGACCCTGCCGGGGAATCATCTTAATCTTACAATGTTATACTTAGTATACTCAGGACTCGCTTTAAGCCCCCCCCCCTGAAAATGAGGTGCGATAATGATGGAGCTTTCCAAATCTCAAAAAGCACGGGTCGCCATCCGCAGTTTCAAGACCATGGTCGATGCCCTGGGACTGCGCGGCTATTACCGTCCGACCGACCGAATCGGCCAGTCGCTGGCCGAGAGTCTGCGCAGTCTGGATCCGGAAATTTACGGCTCCATGAACGATTCCCGCGTGGTGGAACTCAAGGGGCTCGAATACGTTATGGACCGCCTGCCGAAAGGCATCGAGAAATGCACCCGCATCATATTAACGGAAGAGGGACACTTCGAAGGTACCAATTTCGAAAGGATCGAGCCGCCCAAACGGCGGCGGACATCCTATCGGGTCAGCGAAAAGGAGATGTGCTTTGTCATCACCCGCGGGATCAGTGAAATCTACGATATTCTGACCCATTTGACCTTTCTCAGTATCGAAGCGCAAAAAATCTACGAGCGCATCTACGATGAGTCCGGGCAGCAGACGATCGAATGGACCGAGCTGGAAAAACTCGTATCGAGCGGCAAGGCCGCCAGGGGCAACGAGCTCGACCAGGCCTTGTGGAATTTGGGCATCATCATCGGCCGATCCTTTCTGGAAACCCGGTCATCCTATGAGTACCTGGCCCAGGGCCGCTCCGACGGTGAGATCAACGGGGAACTCTTCGCCCTTATTTATCACCTTGGCAAGCGTTTCGAAGCCGAAAAGCAATCCAGGGAAAATGCCCTGATCGTCTACCTGACGCCTTCCCTGATGAATAACATCGGGCATCATAAATACGGCAAGCAATGGGCGGCCGCGATTAAATCCAAACTGTTCGAGCTCGATCTGCAGGCGCGCCCGTTGCACATTATCAGTGCCAATCTCCACAGCGTGGTCAATATTCTTTACGGTCCCGCTGCTTTGAAGCAGGCTGGCCGCCCGGCACCGAACGAGGACATTGCCGCCATGGTCTCCGAGCTGGTGAGCGGGCAGATCAACGCCGCGGCCCGGGGAAACGGCCGGGGACTGACTGTTCTTCCGGATCGGTCCGGAACCCACGTGGACTGCCAGATAATCGATACGGGCCAGCTGGACGCCGCTATCATCCATCCGCAGTTACGTTTTTCACCCGAGGTGCTGGAGAAGCAGAAACCGGTCATTCTGGTCATCGATTATGCGTTTGGTGCCCAGGCCTCCGAACTGATGGAAAGTCTCCTTAAACCTCACACGGAAAACGGCCGCCGCCATCGGTTCGACATTCGTTCGATTGCCATTATGGGCAAAGCCGGGATTCTGCCCGGCAACAAGGGCGATGTCATGCTGGCCACCGCCCACGTCATCGAGGGAACCACCGACAACTACCTGGTAAATAATGATCTGGGCGATGAGGATTTCGAGGGTCGTATTCAGACTTTCAGCGGCCCGATGCTGACGGTGGTCGGCACATCGCTCCAGAACAGGGACGTTTTGCGTCGCATCCAGCGGGGCTGGAAAGCGATCGGCCTGGAAATGGAGGGCGGGCATTATCAAAGGGCCATCAATGCCGCCTTGATAAAGGGCCATATCAATTCCGATATCAAGATCCGTTATGCCTATTATGCTTCCGATAATCCACTTAAAAGCGGACAGACCCTGGCTTCGGGGCCCATGGGTCAGGAAGGCATCACGCCCACCTATATGATCACCCAAGTTTTGCTGGAGAAGATTCTCAACCCGGCCTGACACCACCCGGGAACGAATCGATCCGTAGAAACCCGTCACCACCCGGCCGCTGCGGCCGGCCCGGTCGGTTCGACGTCCGGGCTCGATCTGATTTCGAAAACGGTTGTCCTTTCCCGGCGACCCTGTTAAGGGGTCAACCCGACAAACGCTTCATAACCGACCTGAACCACGGATGGTTCCCGGGGAGAGCAGAAGGCCACGCGACGGTGAACAGGCGATCTGGCATTACCACCCGATACTTCCGGCATTACGAGGCGCTGGAAGATGCGTTCCGTCGCCGGATTGCGACCCTGCTTCCGCGCAAGCATGCCGGTACGGATCGCTTCTGGCAGGATCTGCATCAGCTTCTCCAGACCGGGCCGGACAGACGGGCCGGCGGCCTCGAGCATTACATCACCAGCAATCCGCGCGATTGTCTGGCTTTCGGAACACCCCGGCAGGTGCTCAAAGCGGCGTTGATGACGACGGCCCCGTCGGCCGCCGCACTGCCTTGGGACGGCGTGGCGGCGCGCTTCGGTCTCCAATCCCATTTAAACCAGCCGGTGCGCTCCCTTTCCGGCGGCGAAACCGTCCGGGTGGCCCTCGCCAAGGCTTTTATCGGCGCGGCCCGGGCGGATCGTCTGACGATAGCCAGCCCCCTCAGTTGGCTGTCGCTGAGCAATCGGCGCTATTTCCATGATCTGGCAGATCACTGCGGCGAGTTGGGCCAGGCATTGGAGGTTTTCGCGCTGGAGGGCGAAGATTCCACCCAACCGGCCGCGGGCCTGACGAAACCACTGACAGGCCCTGGTTTTCGATTGGTCTTCCGGAAGGCGGGCGTGGTCTTGACTTCCCTGGTCGACAGTTTGCAGAGCCGTCGCCTGCGGGCCGCGATCGACGATGCGGAATTCTCCCTGCAGTCGCCCTGCCTGATTCAGGGGGACAACGGGCAGGGTAAAAGTTTGATGGTCAAGGCCCTGGCCGGGGTCGTGCTCCGGGAAGGGCATGCCGGTCTGGAGACCGAAGGCCGCCGGGGCCACGTCCGGCTTCTGCTTCAAGACCTCATCGATCAGACCCTGATGCGCAGCTTTAAACAGATGGCGGTCGGGATCGATGCCGGTGCGGCCGTCCGGGTTTACGATGATATCCGCACCGAGATGATGGCCCGCGAGGTTCTGGATAGGGATGAGGTCCTGCCTTTCGACATGCGACTGGCTGCCAGGGCACCCGCTTCTCTGCTCGAGCTCAAAATACTGCTGGCGGCCGTGCGTATTGCCACAACTCCAGCGGCCATTGTTTTGGACGAACCGGACTGGGGGTTACGGCGTGCCAGCGCCATGGCGTTTGTGGCCGGGGTTATCCAGGCGGCGCATCAGCGCGGTGTCGCGGTGCTGATCATTTCCCATAAACCCTGGTGGCATCCCTGGGCCGCGAGTTTTTTGCACATCCGCAAAGCCCGACCGGCACCGGCGGCATCGGCGGGGGACTTGTTCCGGATTCGGATGGAAAGGACGATGGCGGCCGGGTGAATTGGCGACCACGAATCATGGTGCTGATGCTGATCGGCATCCCGGCCTTTACGGGGTTGTCGCCGCTGGCCGGACTGGGGGCCGCCCTGCCCGGCGTGCCCTGGGCCGGTTTTGTCTATGCCGCCGCTGTGAATATTGTGGTCGGCCTGACCTGCGGCGGGGCTTTTGCCGCCAAGGTGCTGTCCCTGAGTTTTTTAATCCTCCTGCCGGTTGTTTGGGGGGGGGCGACCATCT
>JAERRP010000009.1 GCA_016735415.1 Desulfobacterales bacterium
ACACCATGGTGGCCACCGCCATCGCGGAGGCCGCCGCCGGGGAAGCCGGCGTGCTGGTGGCGCCGCCGCTCTGGTTCGGGTGGAGCCCCCATCACATGGTGCTGCCCGGCACCATCACCATTCGAGCCGAAATCCTGATCGAAGTGGCCTATGACATGCTGGAATCCCTGTACCGGCACGGCTTGGACAAGTTTATCTTCGTGAACGGACACCGCATTGTCAATATTGCCTGGCTGCAGATTGCAGGCGAACGGGCCAAACGTCAGCTGGGCGTCAAAGTCGCCCTGTTCGACCCGGCCTACATGTCCAAATCGTTTGTCCGGGAGACGGCCTGGGGCGAGGTGGGGCACGCCGAAGAAATCGAGGGCTCCCACATGTGGCACCTGCACCCGGACCTGGTCAAAATGGATCGCGCCGTGGACCATCCCCACAACCCGGCGCCGCTCTACCACGTGGATCCGGCCTATACGGAAGACACCCTCTGTTATGTACCCAGCAGCCCGGCCGAACAGGAGGTCCTGGCGCAGACCTCAGGCGGCACCGGCGGCATGCCCAGCAAGGCCTCGCCTGAGGAAGGCGCACGCTATCATGCCCATCTGGTGGGCCGCCTGGTGGAAGTCATTCACATGCTGCAGGGCTGAAGGGCCGTTTTCAGAGAGAGGCCGGATGCTCATCCCTCAGGTTGGAGACGAACAGATGGGCGCCTGTCAGGCGTCCCGCGCCTGATCGTCTCAGGACACGGGCCGTCTTATCAGGTGAGTCGACTACGCTACCGTTCGCGCATCCAGCCCCAGGGCCTTGCGTTTGTCTTCGATGGTCTTGCGCAGGAAGACGGCCGCTTTTTCCGGGTCGGGCTCCACGGCAAAGGTGGCACCGACGACGTCCTTGAGACCGGAGGTCAGCAGGTTGACCACGTTCATGCTGCCGGTGATGGGGGGCATGGGGCCCAGGTGGGTGGTGACGCCCGAGGCCACGAAATAGGTGGCGATGGTCACCGCCTTTTCGGAATCCCACTCCGGTGCCGAGCCGGCCACGGGCAGGTCGCTGATATCCACGCCCAGGGCATTGGCCAGGGCCGACACCAGGACCAGGATGCGGACGTTGTCCACACAGCTTCCCATGTGCAGTACCGGCGGAATTCCCAGAGCGTTGCAGATCTCTTTGAGGCCCGGCCCGGCCATGTCGGCCGCGGCCAGCACCTTGAAACCGGCTTTGGCCGTGGCCACCGCCACGCATCCGGTATCCACCACCAGAATGTCATTTTCGATGAGCCGCCGGGTCAGGGTGACATGGCCGTAATCGTGTTTGATCTTGGGGTTGTTGCATCCCACGATACCCACGGCCCCGCGGATCTTTCCTGCCTTGATGGCGTCTATCAGCGGCTCCGGGGTGCCGCCCAGAGCGCCCACGATGGTCTCCACCGAAAAGCCGCCAACGGCCTCCTGGGGTGCCACCGGGATAAAAACCTTGCCACGGTTGACGTAGTTCTCAATCGCTGATTTTACCACTTCCACGGCCTTGGTTTCGGCGTTCTCCGGATGAAATTCGTGGTGCTCCATGTGGGGAAATTTGGCCTTGTCGCTGGTGCTGATCATGCGGGTGTGATAGCTGCCGGCCACCTTGCCCAACGACGGCATGATGCACTGGTAGTCCACGATCATCGTGTCCACGGCCCCGGTGGCGAGAATCAGCTCGGTCATCAGGTGGTTGCCCGCCATGGCGATCCCCCGGCGCATGAGCAGTTCGTTGCCTGTGCAGCAAACCCCCACCAGATTGATACCCGCAGCACCCTTCTCTTTGGCCAGGTCCAGCAGGTCCGGCGACTGGCAGGCCTTGGAGACCATTTCCGACACCACCGGGTTGTGGCCATGAACCACGATGTTCACCTGGTCTTCCTTCAACACGCCGGTATTGACCATGGTGGTGTGCGGCGTGGGTACACCGAAGAGAATGTCGGACACCTCCGTGGCGATCATGGAGCCGCCCCAGCCGTCCGAAAGGGAATTTCGCAGGCCCTGCAGCAGCAGGCTCTGCCAGTTGTTGTCCACCCCCATATGGGTGCGGTGCATCATTTCAGAGGTTTCGCGGTCGATGCCCCGGGGGGTCAGGGTGAACTTCTCCCACAGGGCCTGACGTTTTTCAGGCGCCCGGGTCACCAGCTTTATGGATTTCTGGCGCATGCCGTAATCTTCCATCATGGCCTGGGCCAGTTCACCGGCAATGATCAATACCTCCTTATCACCGGTCTCCAGGCCGTATTCTTCGGCCAGCCGCTTGAGTTTGCCTTCATCGCGGATTTTGTAGCCAATGGCCGTGCCGTCGGCCACACCGGCCAGCACCTCCCCCAGGTCCCGACCGTGATCGGAGTGCGCGGCGGCGCCGGCGGCGATCATGCGGCACAGGTTGCGGGCCACGATAATGTCGGCATCGGCCCCGCAGACGCCGGTCTGGGGACCTTCACCGAATGGATCCACCCGGCAGGGCCCCATGATGCAGATGCGGCAGGAAAGCCCCATATCGCAGAAACCACACTGGGGTTGCTGGGCTTCATGCCGCTCCCATACGGTTTCGACACCGTCCTGTTGGGCTTTTGCAAAAAGTCGATCGCCATCCTGGGTGATCGACAAGCTGTCTTGGGGATCAAACATGGCGTCCTCCTTAATTCGCTTCAGCTGCCGCTGAGCTCCAGTTCAGATTGTTTTATGGATTTCAGCAGGGCCACTCCGGCGGGAACCGCCGGCGAGTCCGTATCCATCGACATACTGCGGGCCACCATGCGGTTTTTTCGCCGCATGGCCTCGTCCATCTCTTCATAGGTAAGGGCACCGGCTTTGCAAATCTCCACGCAGGCGGGAATCTGGCCTTGGGCCACCCGGGCACTGCAATTGTCGCACTTCACGGCAATGGCATGCCCGACCGCGCCCAGCGGATCTTCATGGAAGCGGATGACCCCGTAAGGGCAGGCCATGGCGCAGGAGGCGCAGTTGATGCAGCGGTCCGGATTGATCATCACGGTGTCCGCGCTTTCGCGACGGTAGATGGCGCCGGACAGGCAGGCCAACTGGCAGGGGGCCGGATCGCAGTGGCGGCAGCGGTTGGGAAAGCCTTCATTGAAGCGACCGGCCCCCACATGAATCCTCGGTTTGGGTTGGGGGGTTTCCTGCACCGCGCCGAACAGCGTCAGGCTTTTCGAGTGGGCCGTGGCACACGCCAGCATGCATTGCATGCAGCCAACGCATCGTTCAGGGTGAACAACGACTTGTTTCATGGCGCCTCCTTTCTGGGGTTAGGGCATCCAGCAGCCAGCAATGTCGTATCTGCTCATGCATTTAAATGCCATTGGCCTAATCAGGAATCACTATAGCAGTCGGCCGAAATTGAATCCGGCTGATGCGAGGACTTCAGGCGGCCGCCGGATGGGAATTCGGTTTTCGATCAGCGATCGGAGCACGCCGCCCTGTTCGATGCGGTTGATCATCACCGCCCCCACCAGGGTCTCATCCTTGAGCACCAGGCGCCGGTAGTACTTCCTGTCGGGGCCGCCGGTACGCACAACGCGGCAGCCGGCATCCGGTGGTGGATTGGCATGGCCCACGGTGAGCACATCCAGGTCAAAGACGCGCATGACATTGCGGCTGAGGCTGCCGGGATAGGCCACCGGGCGGCCGGCCATGTTGAGGCCGGCCACCCGGCCTTGATTGGCGGCTTCCGGCCACAGGGCATTGACCCACCGGCAGTTCCTGGCGATATCCAAAGACTCGGCGGCGTCACCGGCAGCAAAAATGCCGGAGGCGCTGGTCTGCAGATGCTCGTCCACCACCACCCCCAGGTCCAGGTCAATGCGGTTACCGGGGACAAACGTCCGGGCCGGCAGCACCCCCTTGCCGATGATCACCATATCGCAGGGCAGCCGGGTGCCGGCATCGGTGACGGCCGCCTGGACCGAACCATTGCCCTCGAAGGCGTAAACACTGATGCCGACTTCGACCTTCAGGCCATGGCGAACCAGCTCGTCCAGAATCATGTGTCCGGCCGTTTCATCCACCTGCATGGACAGGGGATAGCCCGAGGTGATGAGCATGGTCACGGATAGGCCACGCTTGAGCAAACCATAGGCGGCCTTGAATCCCACCAGGCCGCCACCCAGCACCACGGCCCGGCGGGCACCGTCCAGCGCGGCCACCTGTTGTTTCACATGGTCCTGGGTGCGCATGTAAAAAAGGTTTTTCAGATCCAGCCCCTCCGCCTTCAACGGCCTTGGATCGGCTCCGGAGGCGATGAGCAGGCGATCGTAATCCACCCGGGTGCCGTCTTCAAGCTGAACCTGTTGGTTGTCCACATCGATGGCGCCGGCCCGTTGGCCCAGCCGTGGTGTGATGTTCAGCTCATCGTAAAAACGATCCGAACGGATGGGAAGCTTGCCGTGGGGCTGCGATCCGTCCAGCACGTAGCTGATCATGGGACGACTGTAGGGCGGAAAGGTTTCGTCGCCGATCATCGTCAATTCGCCCCGGGGGTCCAGGGAGCGGATGGCTTCGGCGGCACACACACCGGCAATGCCGTTTCCAATGATGACATATCGCATAAGATCCCCTTTTCTGCATGCCGCTGCCGGTAGTGATGATCGTCAACGGATTGTTTGGCGCCAATTGAAATTTCCCAATCTTGTTGAGATTGGCAATATAGCGCTTGTAGACTCGGGAAAAATTTGCGCGGTATACCGTTTGAGAAGGATTTTCAGTGTTATCTGGATGCAGTGGGAACGGTTTGCGGAAATCAAATTACAATAATTTACCTCGGATTAAAAGACATAAATCATCTCCAAAAAAAGTTGGCCTGATTCTGAGGGTTACGGATTCAAGTGAAATGCCGAAAAATTACCAACCTTTGAACCCAGAACCTTTGAACCTTTGAACCCTTGAACCCTGAACCTTTGAACCTTGAATCCGCCCCTGGTGGAGGGACTTAGATCCTGAACCTGACCAGATGAATCAAATCCTTGAGCAGAGCGGCGGCGGCGCCGGTGGGCGAGCTGTGGCCGCCGGTTACGGTAATGCGGCCCATGGTGTCCGTGTCGTAGCTGATACCCTTTTCGGAAAAGTTAACGCCGGCCAGGGGATGTTCGGCGGGCAGTGCTTCCGGCGCCACCCTGACCACCGGGCCGCCGGCCGTGCAGCGGGCCGAGCCGATCAGCTTGATGACCTGGCCGGCTTCACGGGCCGCCGCGATGTCGCCCGGCGTAATACCGGCAATGCCGGTGGTATCGACTTCGGCCGGCTCGAGGGCCAGGTCGAAAAGGGTGTTGGCGATCAGGACGATCTTGTTGCGCGTGTCGAGCCCTTCCACGTCCAGGCGGGGGTCGGTTTCGGCAATCCCCAGGGCCTGGGCGTTGCGCAGGGCGTCTTCACAGGTGCAGCCTTCCTGTGTCATACGGGTCAGAATATAATTGGTGGTGCCGTTTAAAATCCCTTCCACCGTCTGGATGCGGGCGCCGGCCGTGCAGATGCGACCCACATCCAGGGTCGGCAGGGCGGCGGCCGTGGCGGCACTGAACCGAATGTGAACCCCTTTCTGACGGGCCTGATCCAGAAGGCGCCGATAATCCAGCACCAGCGGTCCTTTGTTGGCCGTGATGATATCCAGCCCGTTTTCGATCGCGGCCATGAAATGGGTGCGGGCCGGTTCACCGTCCTTTAAATTGGTGGGCGTGGTTTCCACCAGGATGGCCCCCTCCCGCCGGCCGATCAGGTCGGCGGCCGCCAGACCGGGACGGCCGCAGGTTTCGAACTGTTCGACCGCCCCGCCGGCCGCGACAAAATCCGTCAGGCGGCC
>JAERRP010000090.1 GCA_016735415.1 Desulfobacterales bacterium
GCTCCATCCCCACCGGAGCCGGGGCGTGTCGGCCGTCCGGCGCAGTCTGGAAATTCCGGTGATCGGGCGGATTACGGCCGGACTGCCCATGTATGCCCAGCAGGAATGGGACGGCAGCGTTGTGGTCGATGCCGGTCTGTTTCCGGGCGCCAACCTCTTCGCCCTGCGGGTGCAGGGCGATTCCATGCAGGACGCCGGCATTCTGGACGGCGACCTGGCCCTCTGCAAACCGCGCCAGTACGCCCGCAACGGCGAAATCGTGGTGGCGCTCATCGGTCAGGAAGAAGCCACGGTCAAACGGTTTTACCTTGTCGAAGACAATATCGAACTGCACCCGGCCAACCGTATCTATCCGGTCATGCGCTACGAATTCGGCCAGGTGCTGATCCAGGGCAAGGTGGTCGGCATCCAGCGCGACCGGATTTTGTGAGGATTCCGTATGAACCGTGCCATCATCCACCTGAATGTGGCCGACTTCGCCGTGGCCGTGGAACGGAATGTCGATCGGCGGTTGCGGGAATGGCCCCTGATCATTGCTCCTGAAGGTGCCGCCCGGGCGACGGTTTACGACATGAGCGAAGAAGCCTACCAGGCCGGCGTGCGCAAGGGCATGCCCCTGCGCCGCGCCCGTCGCTGCTGTCCCGATGCCCGCATGGTGCCGCCGCATCCCCCTCTTTACGAGCAGGTCATGCAGGCCTTGATCCGGCAGGCGCAGCCCTTTTCCCCCCTGATCGAACCCGGCCAGGCCGACGGGCATCTATTCGTGGATGTAACCGGCACTGGACGGCTTTTCGGCCCGCCCATGGATGTGGCCTGGCGCCTGCGCCGGCGGGCCCGGGCCGACCTGTGTCTGGCCCCCATCTGGGCCCTGGCCCCCAACAAGCTGGTGGCCAAGGTGGCCACCCGCCTGGTCAAACCCGACGGCGAGTACATCGTCGGCGCCGGGGAAGAGGAGGCCTTCCTGGCCCCTCTGTCCCTGGGGATCGTGCCCGGCATCGAGCGCAATGATCACATCCGTCTGGGGGATTTTAATTTTTCCCGGGCCGGGCAGGTGGCCGACCTGAGCCTGGAAGAACTGCAGCTCCCGTTCGGAAACCGGGCGGCATTCCTTTACGAGGCCGTGCGCGGCATCGATCCCTCGCCGGTGCGGCCGCTGGGGGAACGTCCGCCGCAGGTCGTTTGCAACCACACCTTTGGCAATGATGTCCACACCCCTGCCGTTCTGGAGGGAGCCCTTTACGGCCTCGTGGAACAGGCCGGCCGCGCGCTGCGGGACCAGCGTCTGGCGGCCCGGCGGGTGGCGATTCGTCTCGGCTTTTCGGACGGGCTCATCCGAATCCGTCAGCGGGCTGTCCGTCCCGCCACAGCCAACGACCTGGCCCTGTTCGAACAGGCCCGCGCCGCCCTTTATCTGGCCTGGAACCGCCGGGTGCGGATTCGGCATCTGGATCTGATCTGCAATCGTCTGGCGTACCCGCCGGCCCAGCGGGAGCTTTTCCCCGAAGACCGGACCGCCCTTGGCCGCCGCACCCATCTGGTGGCGACCATGGACGCCATTCGGGATCGTTTCGGGCCGGCCGCGATCAAAGTCGGCCGCACGTTAGCCGCTTAGGCGGAAGACCATGATCCCCCTCACCGTCCGCTCTCATTATTCCCTCATGCGCGGCACCGCCTCCGTCCAGCGGATCTGCCGGGCGGCCCGCCGGATGGGCTACGACCGGCTGGCGCTCACCGACACCGACAACCTGTACGGCCTGTGGCCCTTTCTGGCCGCCTGCCGGCGGGAGGGGATCACTCCCATCGTGGGCGCGGAGGTGAGCGAACCGCAAAGCCGGCGGCGGGGCATCTGCCTGGTGGAGAACGCCCGGGGCTATCGGAATCTCTGTCGCCTTTTGACCCGCCGCCACCTGAAACCCGATTTCAGGCTGCAAACGGCGCTGCCGCCCCTGGCCCGGGGCCTCACCGTGCTGACCCCGGATCCCGGTCTCCTGAAACACTGGCACGCGGTCGGCGTCCGGGTGGCCGCATCGATGCCGCGCCGGCCATTAT
>JAERRP010000320.1 GCA_016735415.1 Desulfobacterales bacterium
TGAAAGCCGCGGTCACACCACCGGCATATTCATCCATGATCTTTTGCATACGATCCATGAAGGGACGCCACAGGATATAATTGGGGTTAATGGAGGGCTCGGTGGTGAAATTGCAAAATTCCTGGTAGGTATCCAGGGGCGCCAGGATCTTTGTTTTCAGATCTTCGATCACGGCTGCATCCACACTGGGCGCTGCACCCTTCTCCACGATGTACTTAATAGCGGCTTTACCAGTAATGCGACCTTCCGCATGGGAACCGGATGAAAACTTATGACTGGAAGCGCCGGTAGCATCGCCGGCCGCAAACAGAGCGTCCACGGTCGTCATGTTGGCATAACCCCATTTGTAGGGCGTATCCAGATCTTCAGGACCGCTTACCCATGCGCCGGAAGCGCCGGAATGGGAACCGATGAAGTACGGCTCACAGGCTGCGATTTCGGAATGCTTCTCTTCGGGCTTAACGTTCAAAGACGCCCAGAGGTGCGCCTGGGAAATGGTCATATCCAGGAAATCTTCCCACGCTTCGGATTCCAGCTCCTTCATCTTCTTCTTGTAGCCCTTCGGGTCGTCCTTGAAGGCGTCGGCGATCTTGTTGATGGCCTCATCCGTCTCCATATACAGAGGACCAAAACCCTCATCCACATCCAGCATGCCCAGGTAGTTCCTGAGGTTGGCGGGAATAGGTTTGGCCAAACCATAAGGCGCCCAGTTCTGCAGCTCGTCTTTCCTCACTGCCATGTACTCGCCGCCCACAGCACTGATGGCGCGGGATTTAAACAGCAGAAACCATGCACCCACAGGACCATACGCATCCTTAAATCGGACAGGAATAAAACGAACTTCCTGGCAGGTCATCTCGGCACCGGCCTTGATGGTAAAATAGGCGCTGGAACCGGAGTTAAACGGCGGATACCAGGAACGTCCAAAACCTTCACCCACGGAACGGGGACGGAACACATGCACCGCACCACCCATGGTGGCGACCGTACATTTGGCCTTGAACACGTAGAATTTTTCTTCACGGGTGCTGAAACCGACAGCGCCCACACACTTGTTACCGTCTAAAAGCGGCTCCACGATGAAAACACGCTCAAAAATCTCGCCACCCGCATCGGCGAGGGCGTTTTTGGCGGCTTCCGCAACGAGAATCTTGTAGGACTCACCGTTGATCATGAGCTGCCAGCGACCTTCATGCACGTACTTTCCGTCTTCATCCAACCAAATTTTGAGACCCCATTTTTCAAACAGGTGAACCGAGGAATCCACGTGACGAGCGATGTTGTACACCAGGTCTTCCCTGGAAACGCCCATCAGATCCTGACGCACGTAACGAACATAGTCTTCGAGAGTGTTGTCGCCGTCTTTAACGCCAATGTACTGGTTGATGGCGGAAAGGCCCATGGCCACGGCACCACTTCTATCCAATGCGGCCTTGTCCACCAAGGTGACCTTAAGACCGTTTTTCTTTGCCCAATAGGCGGCTTCGGTAGCCACACCACAGGCCGAGAATCCCCCACCGAGAATCAGGAGGTCAGTGTTTACTTCTACTGTTTCAAAATTTGCCATATCTAAATTACCTCCTCTCTCTATATTGTGGGTACTGCATCAAGACCCATCGATGCAGGCTCAGTTGCCAGGGCTTCATTGTTCAAATCGTCATTGGTTGCAAACCCGCCCAATGGATCCGCAGTACCTTCTTCTATGGTTCTGATGGGGAATTTGAACCTTTTGAGACTGCCGTCGCGAAACTTGACCGTCCACATAATATCCTCGGAACCGCGAAGCGGCGTACAGCTTGCGCCCAAGGGCATAAAATCGGCATAACCACGAACATCCATGGCCTGCTGCGGGCAAATCTTGACGCAACACTGGCATTCCCAGCACATGGAAGGATCACGATTGTACGCCTTCATCTTCTCTTGATCCAGCACCATGAGATCGTTGGGGCAAATATACATACAAGCAGTCTTGTCCTGCCCTTTGCAACCATCACATTTCTCTGCAATTACGAAACTTGGCATTAGTATACCTCCTGATTTAACAATTTAAAAACGGTAAACGATGATACGATCCAAAAAACCATTTGCTCCGGAAAAGTTCCAGGCTTACACCTCCTTTCTCTGTAAGTAAGGTCAAAAGTAGCCGCCAGTCGGAGCAAAATGGATTATCTCCAACCGGAAATCTTCATCCCTACCTTCAAAATGCACCCGTTTGCCACTTCAAAATCGGCACTGCATCCTCAAACTTCGGCCTTGAATAGACTTTGTGCATTTTAGAACAAGCTCATTTATATCGAATTTTATGGAGGTGTCAAGAAAAAATGATCAAGAAGGTTCAAGATTCTGAAAAAAATTATCACAACACCTTCAGCGGTCCTGTCGTCCGGCAAAGCAAAAGAAGCAACGGTTAATACGAGCAAATCTTAACTTTTCCCACTTAACGGGTTTCAAGACGGTTATGTGACGCTTGTGCATACACTTTCACCCGTTCCGGAAGAACCCGCCAGATCTCTGGGTTGTCCGGTGGATTCCACGACGCTACTCCAGAGGCGGCCATTGGGATCAATTCTTTTTCGCTCTGAAACCGCCATGGGGATCGGCACATGGGTATATTCCGAGTCCCAGTACCCTACCACCGTATTGGTTCGGCCGGCCATGCCCGCATGCACGGCATTGTGCCCCAGCAACAGGCAGAAAACCGAGTCTTTCGGGGTGGCGGGGCAT
>JAERRP010000349.1 GCA_016735415.1 Desulfobacterales bacterium
AATGACAGATACAAAGATTATTATAGACCGGATATCCCGCGTGTTTGAGAAAGAGTTTTTAGAATTAATAAGTTGCAAGCAAAACAGATTAATTAAAAATTATAGACAGTTATATTAATATAGTCAATAATAATCCAGCTTCTTTTTTATAAAAAAAATCAAAAAGATTGCTAAGATGCAAAAAGTGTAACGCCTTACCCCCAAACTGATGGCAAAATAATGTAACGCTATGTTTTGAAGTATCCCGCTGCTTTACCCAGCCGCTCTACCCCGCCAAATAAAAAATAAATAAACGGGGTATCCACTTGACGCAAGTGACCACAACATATAGTATGTTGGTTAATGGAAAGCAAACGCTGTTAGCGGTAAGCATTTCGACTATTATCTTAACGAGTATAAGTAAGCCAGTTTAATCGCCGTACATCACGTTCACGAAGTTTTTACAGTCTTTTATAGAAGTGTTTATGACCGCGCCAACATCATACCGCAATATCGTGAATGTGAACCACAATATATAGTGGGTACTTGCGTCAAGTGGATACCCCGTTTAAACAATTTTGTGTGTTTTGCGGTTCTGAGTTCGAAAATTTGAGATCACAAATTGTTATTTCAAAAAAAAGTGGCCGGTGATAGACTTCAGCAAGTGAAATGCAAGTCCTGTTAGTAAGGGGCTTTCCAAATATTTAAACTGCAGAACTCAAGGGCGTCCCCAAGGGGCTCCCGCTCATAAGATTGGGCGTCTTTGGAAGTTCAAAAAGGACGAAGTTGATGAATGGGTCCGCAAAGGCGGGACAAGCGAGGGGAAAAGTGGGGTGTCCCTGTTGAAAAATAAGCTCATTAATCGATTTGGTTTCCGTCGGGACCGTGGGGGGTCACATCTGGCCAGAACAATGATGTTAAAGGAGCTGAAGCTCCTATTTTCCTTTATTGATGACCCTGATGTAGGCAAACCTGTCTATTTACGGTCAATTGTAGACGACAACTGCCTGGGCAAACGCTCGGACAGAACCCGAAAACTTACGGTCCGTTATCTTTCAAATCTTTACGTTTTAGATCCCAACGTTACGCTGTTTCGAAGCTTACGATATTTTTGGGAACGAGACACGGAAGGGCAGCCTCTTTTGGCAATGATCTGCGCTATTGCAAGAGATTCAATCCTGAGATCCAGCGCGCCCTTCATCCAAAAATTCACCGTAGGGCAGCGTGTCACCAGAGAAGCCCTTGAGGAGTTTATCGACAACCTGGAAACAGGCCGATTCAGCCCTGCCACCCTGAAATCAACTGCTCAAAATATCAATTCAAGCTGGACTCAATCCGGGCATCTACAGGGCAAAGTTAAAAAAATCCGTTCACAGCCAAAAGCGACCCCCGGTGCTGTTTCATACGCACTGCTGCTGGGATATATCGCGGGCGTTAGGGGCGAATCCCTCTATAAAACCGAATACGCCAAGCTGTTGGAGTGTTCTATGGAACAAGCGATTGAACTCTCTATAGAAGCGTCCAGAAAGGGCTGGATTGTATTGAAACGATTAGGATCGGTAATTGAGGTCCTTTTCCCAAACTTGTTGTCTGACAAAGAAATGGAGTGGGTCCGTGAGCAAAGTTAAACGCCTGGTTACATCATATGGGAAGTATATTGCCATCCCCTGGCGGGCGGATGCCGCCGCAGCGCAGCGGGTTGTTTTTTGTATATACAATGAATCCGACGAATTGCATCTTCGATCAAAAATTGATGAATTTGAAATTGCGACCAAGCAAAATGGTCACAATTGGGCGCTTTTTGACCTGACCGATTCGTTTGCCCAGTGGCTTACCAGGCAGAAATACTCCCAGAGCTATTTCAAAAAGCCGAATCTGCTTGCCACACTATACCCAAAGTATCTTGATTATATCATCGTGAGCTTCAGCCGGTTTTTAGAGCAGCACCAGACAGATGAAACATATGTGGTTGCCGTCAAGGGAGTGGGCTCGCTTTTCGGTTTTCTAAAGGTGAAAGAGGTGGTCGAAAAGCTCGCCCCGATGGTTCCGGGGCGGCTGCTGGTATTTTTTCCAGGAAGCTATGAAAATAACAACTATCGTTTGCTGGATGGTTATGACGGATGGAATTACCTGGCCGTACCCATTACGGCGGATAAAGATATTTAAATAAGGTGATGCAGATGAAAAACAGAGACATCTATTTGAAAGACCCGTCCTTTCAAAAATTGGTCAATGAAGGTGTTGCCAATGTTAATGACGACACGACCAGTGAGGCCTTGGCAGTATTGCGCTACGAGCTCGAAACCTTCGTTTGTGACGGCCCGTATGAGAAAGGCATGGGGCTCATTCTGGAAACCTACCTCAAGAACATTGATCAAGCGCAGCAACCGGCTGTCTGGATCAGTGGTTTTTACGGTTCTGGAAAATCCCACTTGGTAAAAATGCTTCGGGCTCTATGGATCGATACGACATTTGACGACGGTGCAACTGCGCGCGGGATTGCCTCCCTTCCCCAGAAAATCAGCGACCTGTTCAAAGAACTCAGCACCAGGAGAAAACGCTATGGTGGCTTGCATGCCGCTTCCGGCACCCTGGGTTCAGGTGCCAGTGGCAGCGTCCGGTTGGCATTGCTGCGGATTATTTTCAAATCAGTCGGTCTTCCTCAGCAGTATCACGTCGCGCGTGTTGTGATGTGGCTTAAAAACGAGGGTATCTATGAAGATGTTAAAAACCAGGTTGAGCAAAACGGGAACGACTGGCAGGATGAACTTGATAATTTTGTAGTGGCCGAGGATCTTCATAAAACCTTGGTTCAAGTAAAGCCGCAGCTATTCCCTTCCCCGGAAGTCTGCACGGAAACTCTTAATAATATCTACAGAAATGTACCGGACATCAGTAACGATGAAATGCTGAAGGCCATTAAGCAAGCGATTATCAGAGATGGTAAATTTCCTCTGACGGTGATTGTCCTTGATGAGGTTCAGCAGTACATCGGTATGAACAGCCAGCGTTCAATGGATGTACAGGAAGCGGTAGAGGCATGTTGCAAAAGCTTTGGCGGCAAGCTGCTGTTTATCGGTACCGGCCAAACGGCCGTTACCGGCACATCCAATCTGAAAAAGCTTGAGGGGCGTTTTACGATCCGGGTCGAATTGTCCGATGCGGACGTTGACGCCGTTATTCGCAAGGTCATCCTTGCCAAAAAGTCGGATGCCATTTCACCGCTTGAAAAAGACATGCAGGTGAATATCGGGGAAATATCCAGGCATCTATCCGGCACCACCATCGGTCATCGTCAAGACGATGTCCGGTTTTTTGCCCAGGATTACCCGATTCTCCCCGTGCGTCGCCGTTTTTGGGAAAACACACTGAGGGTTTTAGACCCGACGGGCACCGACAGTCAACTCCGCAACCAGCTTAGTATGATCCATAAGGCCATCCAGACCAATTTGGATGCTGCTTTGGGTAATGTCATCGAAGGCGACTATATCTATTTTGATTCCGCCGACAAACTGCTTCAGACCCGAATTCTGCCCCGCAAAGTCCACGAAAAGACCATGAGTTGGATAAAGGGGTCTGAAAATCAGAAGTTGACGGCGCGTGCCTGCGGTCTTATTTTCCTGATCAATAAACTGGCCGGCAACAATGGTGAGATCGGCATCAAGGCGACCATCGATACTGTAGCCGATTTGATGGTCCAGGATCTCCCCGAAGGCAGTAGCGCACTGCGGGGTAAACTCCCCGGCCTCATGGACAAATGCGAACTTTTGATGAGGGTCGGCGATGAATATCGCATTCAAACAGAAGAAAGCGCCGCCTGGAATGATGAATTTCTGAGTCAGCGCAGCCAATTGGCCAATGAGGCGCACCGCGTCGAAGGGGAGCGAGATGACCGGATACGTCACAAGTTCGGCAGCATGGTCAAAAAGTTTGCATTGGTGCAGGGTAATTCAAAAGTGACACGTGACTTTCACCCGGTATTCAATTCACAGCTACCCTCGGATGCGGACAAAAAAATATCCGTGTGGGTGCGCGATGGTTGGAGCATTGATGAAAATTCGGTCCGCGCGGACGCACTTCAAGCAGGGAACCAATCCCCGACGGTTTACGTTTTCATACCTAAGCGCTCTGCCGACGATCTGCGCTACTACCTCATTGATTACAAGGCTGCCAGTGCAACCCTGGACAAGCGCGGTGTGCCCAATACGCCGGAGGGGACGGAAGCGCGTGCAGCCACGGAAACCACCAAACAGACCGCGGAAGGCAAAATCAATGAATTACTGGATGAGGCATTTTCCGGTGCCCGCGTATTCCAGGGGGGCGGCAACGAGATACTTGGAAACAACTTGCAGGAAATGGTGCTTGAAGCGGCAGACAATGCACTAAAGCGCTTGTATCCGCAGTTTCTCACAGCCGATCATACCGGTTGGTCAAAAGTATATGAGAAAGCCCGCAAGGGTGCACCCGATGCACTTAAGGGCGTGGGGGATGATGGCGAGCCCGGAAAGAATACTGTCTGCAAAACCATTCTCGGTTTTATCGCAGGAGGCAAAAAAGGGATGGATGTTCGCAGTTATTTTGAATCATCTCCCTTTGGCTGGTCACGCGATGCAGTGGATGGAGGTCTTCAGGTACTCTTAGTCGCCGGTTTGATTCGGGCCCAGGATGACCATGGAAAAACGCTCGATTCCAAATCTTTGGAACGTAAAGCCATCGGTAAGGTGATGTTTAAAGTGGAATCTGCCACCGTAACCACCGCCCAGCGGATACAAGTCCGTAAATTGCTCCAGAAGGTCGGCATGTCCGTCAAACAAGGCGAGGAGTTGGCATACGTTCCGCAGTTCCTTCAGAAACTAATGGACCTTGCCGATCACGCTGGCGGCGAAGCACCCAAACCCGAGAGGCCGGATACCACAGGGCTTGAAGAAATCCGCCTGACCGCCGGGAACGAACAGCTAATCGCGCTTTACAACCGCCGTGAGGAACTGGCCCAAGCCATCGACTCTTGGTCGGAACTTGCGGGACGTATCGATAACAGCTGGCCGACCTGGATCATGCTGAAGCGCGTGATGGGCTATGCCGGTGATATCCAGGATGCGGAGGTTATTCTCGCCCAAGTCAAAAACATCGAAAAGCAGCGCCAGTTATTGGAAGAACCGGATCTGATATCGCCTTTGGCGGCCAATCTTACCCAACTATTACGCGAGGAATTGAATCGTCTGGATAAAGAATATCAATCCAGACACGACGAGGGAATGGCGCGGCTGAAGGCCGACACCAATTGGCAGCAGCTTGATCCTGAGCAGCGCAACAGCCTGCTTGCCGAACAGAAGCTGACCCTGGCGGATGCGCCCGAGATAAACGTGGCCGGCACCGAGGAAATTGTCGCCACACTTGAGCGAATCACACTATCGGCGCTTACCGATCGCGTGGCGGCCATGCCGTCACGATTCGATGCAGTCTTGGTTGGGGCTGCCGAACTCATGGAACCGGAAGCTCAATTTGTGAAGCTGCCAAGCCGGACAATTAAGACGGATCAGGATATCGACGATTGGTTGCATGATGCAAAAGCAGAAATTCAAAAAGCCCTGAAAAGTGGCCCGGTCATTATCCATTAGGAGTTGAGTGAATGCAGCCTCTTGAAAAATTGTTACGCAACAACCTTGAAAAAACAGTCAAAGAAGCTCGTGATATAGCCGAATACGCTGCTCGCGCAACGCTTGAGCAATTGGGTGTGGGAGAGCCT
>JAERRP010000875.1 GCA_016735415.1 Desulfobacterales bacterium
GCCCAACGGCCCGCATAGTGGAACTGGCCAGCATGGGCACGCGGGCCCCAGTCGGCCGTGGCCGCTCCCAGCCGGGACGCTTCACCGCAACCGAACCGGATATGGCCGGCGGTCTGAAACTGGAATGGCATTTTTTATCTCCACTTGCGAATCGGGATTGAAAGCACCACTATCAAATGCCAGGCCGGCTGTTTTTGCAAGTCCTACCGTGCCGGGTGCCGGCAATACCGGCGTTGAACGCAAGGAGAAAATTTGTTACTTAGTGCTCATCCATGGATTTAGGAAGTCATGATCGGTTGGCCTCCCATACCGTGGCGACCGGATCTCAGCGCACTTTTCAATGATTCGGTACGGCGGTCCTCATACCGCTATCGCCGGCTGCAATGCTTATCCAGAAACAAGGAGAAAAAGATGACCCTCAAACGAACTTTTTTTGTCATCGTCGCCCTGACGGCGGCGGTCGTTTTAATGCAGGGCTGCGCCTCTCTGAGGGATTCCACGCCCTACGAACATTACACCAACGTCTATCTGCAGAACAACATTCATTACCAGGCCAAGCCCGACCGCAGCGGCACTGTGGTCAACCATGCCTCCTATGCCAACTACACGGCCCCCGGCGCCGGGCATAAATTTGCGCCCGTCAACACGGCCGTGGCCGTCGGCAAAGGGCGCCGCGGTTTCACGCTGACGCGTCAGGACACCGGCGAGTTGATTCACTTCGAATACAATGCCCGCAACATGGCCATGAGCATCGAGGAGTATCTGAATGTCATCACGAGTCCCAAAAAAGTCTCCCTCAAGGGGCTGGGGGCCACCGACCGTCAGGGCATCAAGAGTGGCATGGCCAAAGTCGGCATGAGCAAAAAAGGCGTCCGGATCGCCCTGGGGTACCCAGCCCGCCATCGCACCCCCTCGCTCGAGAACAACGTCTGGACCTACTGGCGCACCCGCTGGGTGATGCGCACGATCACGTTCAACGCCAAGGGTAAAGTGGTCCAGGTCCAGTAGCGGCGCCACGCCAGCGATTCCCATGCCGCCTGCCCACACATCATTAAGGCTGCCCTGCGAGGCCGCACGGCTGCTGCCCCACAAGCCTCCTGTCCGCATGCTCGATCGGTTGCTGACCTGGAAGGATGGTGCCGGGCAGGCCGGAGCGGTCGTTGACCGCCGCTCCTTCCTGCTCGATTCCCGGGGGCGTCTGGACCGCAACGCTTTGATCGAGTTGATGGCCCAGGCTTACGCCGCCGGCAAGAGCTGGGAGGGCCGCCGGCGCGGCCAGACGCCGCGGATCGGCTATCTCGTTGGTATCGGATCGTTCGAATGGACGGATGATGCCATGGCGGGGGAGCACCTGCTGATCTCCGGTGCCACCGAGAGTGTTTTCGGCGATTTTATCGTCGTCTCCGGCCACATCTGCCGCCAAGACCACCATCAACTGGCCCGGGGCGAGCTGCGTCTGTGGCGCCGCCCGCCCGACGTCCCCGGACCGGTAGGGGGGGCGGCACCGTGAGCCCGCTGGTTCAAGCGATCCTGGACGCCCGCTGCGGTCCGGCCGAGCCGATGGAGGAGGGGTCCTTTACGCAGGCGTTTTGTTTTGCGCCTGACTTTATCGGCTTTGCCGGCCATTTCCCGAACGACCCCCTGCTGCCAGCCTTTGTTCAGACCCGAATCGCCCAGACCCTGATCGAGGTCGCGCTATCCCGTACGCTGGTCCTGCGCACCGTCTCCCAGGCCAAATTCCGCCGTCCGATCCGGCCGGGTGAAACCGTTACCTTCCGAATCCATTTGCCAACCCAGGCGCTTCCACCGCGCCACGCCAGGGTTCACGTCCTCATCGATGCTGAAACGGCGGCCAGTTTTCGGTTGTTCGCCGATTGATGGCCTAAAACCCGGCCAGAATCGTCGTCCGCGTTTCAATCGGGTATTGCCCGGGCCTGGCTGTTGCGTTATCTTGCCGGGCGTCGATTAAGGGCTATCTTGAATCCGATCAGAAAAGGGAAAGACGCCGTGGCGATTTCCATGGCCATCGTTTTATGGGATCCGGCTGCCGCAGCGGATACGCTCGCGCTTGCACAGGCCCTGAGCCGGCCGGATCGGCGGATCCTGCGGGGTGGTGCAGCGGAAGGGCCGGAACCCCTTGGCGCTGACGTGTTGGTGGGCGGAGACGAAGGGATCGCTCTGCGCCAGGCCATGGGCGCCGCCCGCCGGGAAGGTGCCGCCCATCTCCTGTGGGTGGACGTGCGTCACGGTCCCAATATCCAGACGGTTGAGCAGCTGATCCGGGCGGCTCGGGCCAATCCCGATGCCATCCTGCTCGGGCGCCGTCGTCCGGTGGCATCATCAGCCGCTTCCCAACGGACCGGGGACCACCAGCGCTGGGCCCGCTTCTGGCTGCGTATTCAGACCGGTCGGCGCATGGCCGAGCCCCTCACGGGCCTGCGTGTCTACCCGCAGGCGGTTCTCGACCATATAACACTCCACCAGAAAGGCCCGGCCGCACGAACGGAAATCCTGGTCAAGTCGCTCTGGGCCGAAGTGCCCCTTCTTGAACTCGTCCTCATGCCGCCATCCCGCGGCGGGTCTTCCATGAGCGGCCTGTCCGGATCCCCGCTTCAGGCCCTTTACCTGCTGATGCTCAACGTCCACTGGAGCATGCGCTCGGTTTTGCCTATCCCCCACCGCAAAATCGTGGCGAACGGCGCCGGTCCCGGGGAAAAAATTTCGGTCCTGCGCCCGCTGCGGTCCCTGCGGACCCTGCTGAGCGAGAATGTAACCCCCGGACGCCTGGCGGCCTCGGGGGCCCTGGGCGTTCTTCTGGGCACCCTGCCGCTGATCGCTTTTCATACACTGGCGATCCTGTTCGCCGCCAACTATTTTCGTCTCAACAAAGTCGCAGCCTTAAGCGTCAGCCAGCTCTGCATGCCGCCGATCGTCCCCGCCCTCTGCATCGAACTCGGGTATTTCATGCGGCACGGGTCCCTGCTGACTGAGATCTCGCTGGAGACCCTTGGCTATCAGGCCCTGGAGAGACTGTATGAATGGCTGCTGGGATCGCTGGTACTGGCGCCGCTGCTTTCTTTTCTGGTGGGCGGTCTTATTCTGATCATGTCATGGGCCCTTTCCAAAAGCATGGCACGGATAACCTCATGAAAATCACC
>JAERRP010000184.1 GCA_016735415.1 Desulfobacterales bacterium
GCTAGCTTTGGTTCTAGCTCCTTCACCAGCCTTTTGACCCAGAGGTGTGAAGGACCTGCGCCCTAATGTCCCCCGGAACCTGACCTCAGCGCCGGAATCCGGCGACTTGCAGATCCAGGCTGTTAAAAATCGGGATCGTCTTCCTCGCCGGCCCGGTAATGGCGTTTGCGATGCCGGAAGCGCAGATAGGCCCAGACGGTGGCCACCGCCGCCGCAAAAAAGAGAAGCCCGTAAACATGCCCGGACAGGTTGGCCATCCAGAACCCCGGGCGGCGCAAATCCGCACGCCAGTCATCTTCAGCAACCGACAGTGAAATGCCGAACACTTCCTCGAAAGCTTCCCAGGGTGCCGCGCCGGCCGCCAGGGACTGCAGCAGCATTCGCAAGGCATCCTCACCAAAACGGCGAACCAGATAATTGACAAAACTGCGGCTTTGCTCGTAGGCCAGCTGGAGACCGCTGTGATCCCTCGGAAAGCGGTCGGCCAGTTCGTCCAGGCGGAATAGACGCCCGCTGGACGCGGCCTGGGGCAGCAGGGGGTGTCGTCCGGCCGGCAAGTATTCCGACAAACCGTCGCTGGCCCACTGGGCGATGCCCTCGTCCAGCCAGCGGGGCAGACGCCGGCGCGCAATGGCATGATGCAGAAGGAGATGGGTATATTCGTGTTTCAAGGTTTGATAGAGATCCTCGGGGCGGTTCTCCAGACGGGACATGTCAAGGACGACCTGATTCTTTCGCGGAACGGCAAAGGCGGTAAACCACTCCCGGCCGCCTAACAGGCGATACGACGAACGACTGGGGGCCGGTACCACCGTCGGCCGCAGATCGAAGGGCAGGGCCAGCTTCTTTTCCAGACTGCGGATGATCCCGGGCGTGATATCCGCAATTTGAACGGCTCTGTGTTTCAGGGCGGGGGGATGGACCACTCTGACACGGGGCGTCTGCAGCGTGAGGTCGGCGGTGTTTGCGGATCCGGGGGTTGTCCATCCGATCAGAAGAGCGATGATTCCGATTCGAAGAAGGAGGGGCCGGGTTGGGGGTATGGACCTGCCGTTTTGACCGAACAGGCGTTTACTTGCCGGGCGGCTTTGGCTATACTCTCCCCAACGCCGCTTAACGCGGCCCTGACCATCGAAAGATCCAGAATTAGGGGCAGGAGGCACTGGCGTGGTGGATCCAGACGGACTTGTCAACATACTGACCGCAGTTCTGGCGGTGTCGATGATGATCATCGCGATACGCATCTTCCGGGGTGATATCGGTGACAACAAAGGCGGATTGGTTTTTGCGCTGGTCGTCCTGGGGGTGGTGCTCTATTTTATTCGTTCGGATTCGGGTCTGGCGCTGATCGAGCAGGTCATCGCCGGTATATCCTGAGACACGCTGTCGAAAGATGCCCCTTCCGGAGGGGCACTAGCGGATGATATCCGACCGCCCCTCAAACCGCGCCCCCTCGTGAATCTGGATGGCCCGTGCACGGCAATTGCCGATCAACACGCCATCGGTCTGGACATTGACCGTCTGCTCGGCTTCGACATCGCCGCTGACATATCCCTGGATAACGATGGTCCGGGCTGAAATCGTCGCCTCCACCTTACTGTTGGGGGTTACAACAACCTCACCGGCACTCCGGATCTTCCCTTTCACGGTCCCTTCGATTCTGAGATCGTCGCCCCCGATCAGTTCACCTTCGATGGTGATACCGCGCCCGATCAAAGAAGGCGGCCTCTTGTCCGATAGATTTTCCATGGCATTTCCTCACCGGGCGGTCAGTGTTCAGGACTTCATGGTCACATCGCCGTTCAGACGGGCACCCTCCGCCATGTCGATGCAAACGGCCGCCGCCGATCCTTCGAACCGTGCGGTCGGGCCTAATCTAAGTTGCTGGGAAATCTCGAGGCGTCCTTCGACATGCCCATCGATTTCCAGGATCTCGGTTTTGATTTCACCCTGCACGGATGCCGCCGCGTGGATCAATACCCGGCCGCGGATCTCCAGGTTCCCTTCCATCCGTCCCCTGATCTCGACTTGGCCCTGACCGTGAATTCGACCCTTGATGGTGTAGCATTCCGCAATAACGGTCTGTTCCACCGGTTCGGAAACCGCGGCCGCCGTCATGCCGTTCGGCACCGGTGGGGTCTTCTTTTTCCAGATCATAATTAAACGCTCCCTGGCCGAATGGCCCGGCCGCCCGAGTCCAGAGCCCATAACGTGCAGCGCTGAAAAGGTCAAACAAAAAACCGGCCGGGTCGATCCACAGATAACCGCCGGCTTGAGTTTCCGCGAGGGCTGTTTTAGGTTAGGTTGTGTCCATTTGCGATAACGACCGAATCAGGCGACCGGTGGTTTCCGGATGGACCCTCGGCAGATTCATAGACGGCCTAACGACCGTGAAATCGAAAACAGACCATGACACTCGCCAGGAGGCTCCATGGATAGCGAAAAAGCCATCGACATTCTCAAGCAGGCCCTTTTAATCGAAAAGAAAGGCAAGGCCTTTTACCGCCATGTCGCAACCACCGCCCGGCATCCGGCGGTCAAACAGTTTTTCGAAACCATGGCCGAAGAGGAAGTCCGCCATATCGAAATCCTCTCCGAACAGTATAAAGCCTACCACGATAAGCGCCAGTTCGCATCCATGAATTACACGGCCGGCGCCGGCCGCAGCGCTATCGGACAGATCCTGACGCAGGACCTGGTCA
>JAERRP010000291.1 GCA_016735415.1 Desulfobacterales bacterium
TTGTAGATAAAAATGGGGGGGGGTTTGCTAAAAATAGTGATAGGGGGGGGGTAACACTGCAGACTAAAAAAGGGGAGGGGAAGAGGGGGGGGGAGGGGGGGATTCATCACAGCGGATGTCAGCCCCCGCGGACATGTTTGGCAAGATGCCCCAACTCGGGGAAAATGAGGGTCTTACAGGCCAGTTTACAGGCATTGAGGCTGCCGGGTATGCAGAAAACGATGGTTTGGCCGATAATGCCGGCCGTGGCCCGCGACATCAAAGCGGCCGAATCAATCTGTTCATAGCTCAACTGGGCAAACAGAGGGCCGAAGGACGTCAGTTCCTTGGTGAACATCGGGCGCACCGCTTCGATGGTGACGTCGGAGGGCGAAATACCGGTCCCGCCGGTTACCAGGATGACATCGGGATGATGGGCATCGATAATGATACCCAGCGCTTCCGAAATCGAAACGGCCGCATCCGGCACCACGTGGTGGGCCACGAGGTGGTGGCCTTCGCGTTCGGCCCGCCTGGCCATCCAGTGCCCGCTTTTATCTTCCTTCAAACTGCGCGTGGTCGAAACGGTAAGGATGCCAAGGGCCAGTTTTCGGGGCACGGAAGTTTTGTGGGGTACTTCCGCCATTATGCCTGCCTCGCAATCAGAACCCTGTCGGCCTCGTCGTGTTCGTGAAAAAAAACATTAATGGTTTCCGATCGCCGCGTTTCAATAAAGCGTCCCACGTAATCGGCCTGAATGGGCAGCTCCCGGTGGCCGCGATCTACGAGAACGGCCAGTTCAATCCGGGCCGGGCGGCCGAAGTCCATGATGGCATCCATGGCGGCGCGTGTCGTGCGACCCGTGAACAACACGTCGTCCACGAGAATGATTTCGCGCTCGTCCACCGAGAACAGGATGTCCGTGGCCTGCACCACCGGGTGGTGACTGATGCGGGTCCAGTCGTCACGGTAAAGGGTGATGTCCATATCCCCGGTTTCCACCTTGGTGCCTTCGATGGTCTGTATCTTTTCCTGGATGCGCTTGGCCAGAAAAACACCACGGGTCTGGATACCGATCAGGGTCAGCCCGCCGGCCCCTTTGTGGATCTCCAAAATCCGATGGGTCATGCGGGTGATGGTCCGATCGATGTCTTTGGCGTCCATGACCATTTCCTGTGAGCTCATCATTTCCCCCCGGAAGCCACCATTCAAAACATTTTGGGTTAAGGCCCGCAGAAAACCTTTAACGCAATGACCTTAAACCGCATATACCATCCGCCGGGCGAATAGCAAGCGCATTGTAAGCGGTTCTAAATAGCTGGAAAACGGAATTCACCTTGAAAATGCCCCCTGGATAAATTATATTTGCCGGGGTTTCCGGCCATGCAACCTGCAGATTTTATTTCATCATGGTGGCCATCGGCGGTGCGCATCGTACCGCATCCACAAAACCCGGGCGGCAATGGGTTCGCCGATGTTGTACCAACTATCATAACGCGCACAGGACAGGGTTGATCCATATCCATCCATGACCCGGAAAAACGTCAGGCCATGCTCGGGGGTTATCCTGGCAGGGGGGCGGAATTCACGCTTCGGCGGCCGCGAAAAGGCGCTCATTCCCCTGGCCGGCAAACCGATGATCGACCATATCATCAAAGCCCTTGACGGCCTCTTCGATGAAATCATCATCGTGTCAAACCGACCGCAGCTGTTGGCGGACCGCGACGCCACCATCGTCACCGACCTGCTGGATGCCGAAAGTCCCCTGGCCGGTATTCACGCGGGACTTTTTTACAGCCACGGTGATGACGTTTTCATCACGGCTTGCGATACCCCGCTCCTCAGGCCCGCGCTCATCGCAACCCTGTTGGAAGCCCGCCAGCCCGGGATTGATCTCGTTGTTCCGGAAACCCAATCCGGGCTTGAACCCCTGTGTGCCATTTACGCACAACGCTGTCTGGCCCCAATTGAAAACCGCCTCCGGAGGGGTGATTACCGGATCCGCCGTTTTCTCGACCGTGTCAGGGTCAAGCGTGTGAGCGAAAAACGTTTACGCCCGGCCGATCCGGACCTGCTGTCCTTTAAAAAAGTGAACACGCCTGAAGATCTGACCGAAGTGGCCCAATGGATTTGAGATCGGCCCGATGACAGTCCTCGGGCCATCCGAGAAAGGAACCGTGGTAACCCTATGAATATCGCCGAGCTACTGAATGCCGTCAAATCCCATCCCGATTTTCATCGCGCCGGCATGGTCCTTTGCCATAACGGCGTGGTACGGGCCACCTCCCGCGATGGGCGCGGGGTTTCCGGTCTGCGGGTCAAGGTCGATCACAAGCGCCTGGACACCATTCTAGCAGCGGCCCGCCAGCGGCCGGGAATTGTAGACGTCCGGACAGAAATCGCCGAGGATTGTGATTTGTCCGTGGGTGACGATGTCATGCTCCTGGTGGTGGCCGGCGATGTGCGCGAGAATGTTATCGCCACCCTGGAAGAAACCCTGAATGCCATCAAAACCTCTGTGACATCCAAAACTGAATTTTTCACCGAATAGAATTAATAAGACAGGGAGGTCTCATTGACCGAATTCACCCATCTGGATCAGGACGGCCGGGTACGCATGGTGGATGTCAGCGACAAACCGCCGACCGATCGGCGCGCCATCGCCCAGGCCGTGGTCGTCATGCAGCCGGAAACGCTGGCGCAAATTCAGGATCAAAACGTTAAAAAAGGAAATGTCCTGGAAACGGCGCGCATTGCCGGCGTCATGGCCGCCAAACAAACGGCGGCTTTGATTCCCATGTGTCATCCCCTGAACCTGCGCCATGTTCAGGTCGATTTCCACCCGGACGAAAGCCGGCACCAGATCCGCATCGAAGCCGCTGTAAGGATTCATGATCGTACCGGTATTGAAATGGAAGCCCTGACCGCCGCCACCGTTGCCGCCCTGACCATCTACGACATGTGCAAGGCGCTTGACCGCGGCATGCAGATAACCGATGTCTGGCTGGTACAGAAATCCGGGGGGCGCAGCGGCACTTATCGCCGTGAGACGACGAGCCCCGGTGACCATGGAAGCACTACCTGATGCCGACGGCGGCGCCCTTTGCCATCACCCCGCTCATGTTGGCACTGGTCTTCGCGGCCGTCGCCCTCATGGGTCTTGCCGCGGGTTGGTGGTTGAGTCGTATCAGCCATCTGAAAAAACACCAGGATGCGTTGATGGACCTGGGTCGCCAACTCGACGCCTCCCGTCTGGAGATTGTTCGGCTGACCGAGGCCCGCGCGGCGGCCAGCGTCCGGGCCGAGCGGGTGGGTGATCTGGAAGAGCGCCTGCACCGGCGGGAAGAACGCATGGCGTCCCAGCAGGACGAAATTAGCGACCTGCGCAGCCAGCGTGCTCGTTTGGAAACCATCGTCCGTCAGGACCGCCAGGCACTTAAAGAAAAACTGACCCTCATCGACGGTTGGCAGGACCGCCTGGCGGATGCCTACAAGGGATTGTCCACCAAAGCGCTCAGGGAGAACAACCGGGTTTTCATGGATCTCGCGCAGGCCACCCTGGCCCGCTTCGTCGATAAGGCCCGCAGCGATATGACGCAACGTTCCCTGGCGGTGGACAACATGCTGAAACCGCTCCAGGAGGCCCTCGAGCGCTACGAACACAATGCCAGGTCCATGGAAAGGGCCCGCGAAAATGCTTACGGTGAACTGCGGCAGCAGGTTCATTCTCTGGCCGCCGGCCAGGACCGGGTTCAGCGCGAAACCAGCCGCCTGGTAAAAGCCCTGCAGGTCCCCCATGTGCGCGGTCGTTGGGGCGAAACCACGCTTAAGCGCGTGGCCGAGCTCTCCGGCATGCAGGCCCACTGCGACTTTTACGAACAGCCCGCCACCCCGGGCGAAGACAGCCGGATGCGCCCGGACATGATTGTTCAGCTACCCGGCAACCGGCGGATTATCGTAGACGCCAAGGTGCCGCTTTCCGCCTATCTCGACGCCCTGGATGCCACCGCACCCGAAAAACGCGATGCCCTGCTGGACCGGCATGCCGCCCAGGTATCGACCCATATTCAACAGCTGTCACGCAAAGCCTACTGGGCCCAGTTCGAAACCACCCCGGAATTCGTCGTGCTTTTCATTCCGGGTGAAAACTTTTTCGCCGCGGCTCTTTCACGCAATCCCAATTTGATCGAAGACGGTATCAAGCGCCAGATTGTCCTGGCCACCCCGACGACCCTCATCGCGCTGCTAAAAGCGGTTGCTTATGGTTGGCGTCAACAACAGGCGGCCGAAAACGCCGATACGGTCAGCCGGCTGGGCCGGACGTTATACGAACGTCTCCAGACCATGACCGGCCATCTGCAGCAGATGGGCCGCGACCTCGATCGCTGTGTCGGCAGCTATAACCGCATGGTGGGTTCGATGGAACGCCGGGTACTGTCTTCGGCCCGCCGTTTTGAAGATGTGGGGGTGGGCACGACCGACGTCTCGGACCTGGCGCCACCCGAAAAACTTGAAAATAAACCCCGCCTAATCGACAGGAGCCATGACAAATGAGGTTGCGAACCCAGACCGGGCTGTTGCTTTTAATGCTAGCCGGCGGAATTTTCTTTTGGGATGGTTGTCTGCCGCCCAAACCCAGGATACCGGCTGAACCCGAAGCCGTCATGAACGAGATAAGTCCTGCAGACTGGCCTGATTTTGCAGACGACATGGACTATGACGGCCTGATTGAAGCCATAAACCAGAGCCTGACATACTTATCACGCATACCGGATGACCGCCGTTTCCGCTTCGGTCGCACGGAATTCAGTAAACTGCATATGTATCGTTCGCTGGAGCTGTTCCGAGATTTTGTGGTTGCGCGCCCCGATCAAGACCAACTCCAGCAATTCGTGCGGCAGCATTACCAGCTTTACCGTTCAATCGGCCGCCCCCCTGAAAGCAAAGTGCTGTTTACCGGCTATTTTGAACCGCTATACCCCGGCAGCCTTGAGCCTTCACCGGTCTACACCATCCCGGTGTATGGTATTCCGGATATGGCCACATACAAAAGAAACTCG
>JAERRP010000757.1 GCA_016735415.1 Desulfobacterales bacterium
CGCATTCCTCGGAATTTGCGAGCCTTGTTCTTGAACTTTTTACAAAGTCGTCTAAATGTGGACTTTTTTCGAGTCCATCAAACAACAAACAAAAATTGGAGGGGGAAAAATGGATCAAAAACAGATGGCAAGACAGATGCTTCAGTTCAACAAAACGGCGTTTGACAACACTTTCAACGCCATGACCATGGTCTACGATCAGAATGAAAAAATGGTCGGCACGTTTCTGCAACAGGCCACCTGGCTTCCCGAAGACGGAAGAAAGGCGATTTCCGACTGGATGGAAGCCTATAAAAAGGGCTGCGACGATTTCCGAAAACAGGTAGATGAAAACTATCAAAAAGTTGAGAATTTTTTCGCTGGTTCCGGAGAGTAACCCAATCAGCCAATGAATGGCTCACGGCGGATACGCCCTGAGCCGTTCATTCGTGCAAGCAGGAAGTGACCACACAGAAATGGATAATCGCAAACAATCCGCTCTTTTTTCATCACTGTTCGACGCAACCTTCAACCCTGCTTCTTCGCCCATTTATCAACTGTTTAACGCCTCCCAAGCCTATCTCGCCGGTTTGTCAAAATATTCAAGTGATTTCATGATTCCCTACTTGATATCCACGGGATACTTTAAAGAGGTGGAAGATGAAAAACTGGCCACCACTTCACCATTGGATAGCCTGCTGGCCTACATGAAACTTCTCGATTTCAATATGGATCTTTTCAATCGGGGTATGTTCGCCAGTCTGAAATCGATCAACGGATACAACCAGTTTGAAATGGGCAGTTTCATTGCCGCCCTTTACAATACCTTTTTAAACCTGGACGGCGAGGATTTAGCCGCTTTTGCCCAACGGCAGACCCGGCTGATGGAGATGGTGGCAAGCGCCTATCCGAAAGCGATTGAAGCGATTGAACCGGAATACGGTTTTCATTTTGAACGGGGCAACCACAAACTGATGGCGGAAACGGACCGGTTTTTTCTCTACCGGATCTCGCCCACTGATAAAAAAGTGAAAATCCAAAAAGACGGTAAACCGGTTATTATTTTACCCCCCTATGTTCTGGGGGCGAACATCCTCGGGTTTTTACCGGGTGAAAACCGAAGTTACGCCCACTGTTTCGCCAACCAGGGGATCCCGACGTATATCCGCATATTAAAAAATATCGAAACGACGGTACCCCTCCAGGTCATGACCGGCGAAGACGACGCGAGGGATACCCGTTTGTTTTGCGAAACGATCATGAAAGCCCACGGCAAGCCGGTTACTTTAAACGGCTATTGCCAGGGAGGCTTTTCGGCTTTGTGCAATTTACTTTCAGGAGAACTGGACGGGCTGGTGGATGCGTTCATTACCTGCGTGTCACCCATGGACGGCACCCGGAGCAAGGGACTGGCCGATTTCCTCGAGAGTCTGCCCAAACGATTTAACGACCTGGCTTACGGATGCAAGACCCTGCCCAGCGGCAACCAGGTGGCGGACGGCAAACTCATGGGCTGGGTGTACAAAATTAAAAGCATTGAGCAGGAATCCCCAATTCCGGCCTTTTACCGGGATTTGATGATGTTTGCCCGACAAAAAGGGAAGAACGTTCAGATCAGCAAGACCGCGGCGGCCTTGAACTACTGGCTGAACAATGAGCGCAGCGACCTCCCCATGGCAATCACCCAGATGAGCTTTGCTTCCTACAACGTCCCGATTACGTCGGACGGAACCCTTCCGGTGAAATTATTCGGTAAAGCGCTCAATATTAAGCGGCTCAAGGAAAAAGGGATCCCCTGGCTGATTTGTTACGGTCAACACGACGATCTGGTGGAAAAGGATACGGCCCTGGCGCCTCTGGATTATATCGAGGCCGAAGTAACCCCGTTCCCCAAAGGGCATGTGGCCATGGCCACGTCCTGGTCCGATCCCAAATCGGCCTGCGCTCTGCATACTCGCTTTGGTGAGGGAAACTGGCGGGGTCCGGTTCGTTTTCAGCTGGATCTGGATCGTCCCGATGCCGGTTCCCGAAAGCGAAAAGCATCCCGAAAAAAGAGGAATTAAAAAGATGATGGATCGGAAGTTTTTAGAGTTCTGGGGTAATTATTTATTAATGGTCGCCAAGGGTCAGCGCCAGATGGAGGATGCGGCCAAGTGGATCAACCAGGGCTTTAAAGGCTTCGATGATTTGACAGCCATGTTCGCAAAGATGTACGGGCTGGATCAAAAAGAGGAAGATCGACCGCAAGATCCCACAAGCTGGAATAAAGTGACCACCGATTTTACCCGATCACTTGCAGAAGGGATGGGTCTGATGGGCTGGGTACCGGCAGAAGAACATCGGACCTTGAGGAAGAAATATGATGTCCTTAAGGCAAAGGTGAGGGCCCAGGAAGAAACCATTCGGCATTTGCGGAACTTGCTGAATAAGGAGGGGAATCCACACACCGAAGTCATCCTGGGCTTTGCTGAATTGGTGGAAAAACAGACAAGTGAGTTCCAGGACCTTTTAATGGGTATGGGTAAGACTTCTGGCACCGACCAACCGACCAATAAAAAAGCTGAATAAAAAAGCTGAAAGGGAAGAAAATGCTGGAAATCAAGGATGCCGTTGCAGTGATTACCGGTGGCGCGAGTGGCATCGGTCTGGCGGTGGCCAAATACTGGGCCGAAAGAGGCGGCAAGGTTGTGTTGGGCGATATCGC
Organism: Desulfobacterales bacterium; assembly: GCA_016735415.1. Next base: position 2,684 of record JAERRP010000757.1, read on the forward strand.
CGCGGATGCGTTGAATCGGGCGGCCGCTGAAATTGAGGGAGAAGTGGCCACGGTGGTTGGCAATGTGACGGATGAAAACGACTGTGCGCAACTGGCCGATACCGCCATCGAAAAATTTGGAAAGATCAACCTGGTGGCTCCGTTTGCCGGTATCATCATGGATGGGCTCATGGTGGCAACGGATCGGGATACCGGGAAAGTGAAGAAAAAGATGTCCCTCGACCAGTTTCAAAAAGTGGTTGATATCAATTTGACCGGTGTCTTTTTAACCATTCGGGAATGTACCGAACGGATGATCAACAACGACTGTCGCGGATTGATTTGCCTGGTTTCTTCCACTGGATCCCTGGGAACGGCCGGTCAGATCAATTACGCTTCCACCAAAGCCGCCATGTCCGTGATGCCCAAAGTGCTTACCGCGGAGTTTTTTCGCCGGGGCCTGGCCGACAGGATCCGCTGCGTGGCCGTGGCGCCGGGGTATGTGGGAACACCCATTTTAAAAGGGATGAACCCGAAAGCCCTGGACAAGATTCTGTCCCAGGTGCCCATCGGCCGTCTGGTCGAGCCGGAAGAAGTGGCATCCCTGGTATGTGAGCTTTACCGGAATGAGGCGCTCGGCGGGGATGTCTATTTCATCCACGGCGGTTTGCGCCTGGGCTCAAAAGGTTAAGATTTAGGGGGTTTGGGCGGGCTGACCACTGCTTCTCCACCCAGCACCGTCACGCCCTTCTGGTTTTCACAAGTCGTCAGCAGGCGCACCCGGTTTTTTTCGGAATTTATTTCGGTCACCTCTACGGAAGCGGTGATCGTATCGCCGAATATAACCGGGGCCTTGAAATGGACCGATTGGCTCACGTAAATGGTTCCGGGCCCCGGCAGCTTGGTACCGATTACGGCGGAAATAAATCCGGCGGGAAGCATTCCGTGGACAATTCGGGTTTTGAAAAACGTGTTGGCAGCATACGGCTCATTGATATGGGCCGGGTTCAGGTCGCCGGTGATCCCTGCGTAGAGGTAAACGTCCGATTCGGATATTGTCTTGGTAAATTCAGCCCGGTCACCGACGTTTAATTCATCAATGGTTTTTCCGATCATGTTCGTTTTCCTTTGAATTTCTGAATGTATTTACCGATAAGGCTTTAAAACCAGGACCGGTGGCTCCAGATTTCCTTCTCGAGGCCTTCCTTGTCTTTCTGGAGATTGAGATACATGGACGCATTTTCGATAGCCAGGGCACCCTGGTGGGCCAGGGCCTGCACCAGGGTGATGATGTCTTTAGGAAATTCCCGTTTCACACCGCTGTACAGTCGCAGAACACCGATGACCTCTTCTCGGGATTTAATCGGCGCCACAATCATGGAGCCGATGCCTTCCTTTTTCATCTCCTTCTGATACTGAATCCGTTTATCGGTCGTGGCATCCCTGATGACCAGTGTTTTTCCTTTCAATGCCTCAACCGCACTTTTGGTTGAAGATACCGGCCCTTTTTGTATAAAAGCATCGCTTAACCCTCAACACGATCCCAGTATCAATCAGCCGGTGTCAGGATCCAGCAGGCGGATGATCGCCCACCACATAATTAATGCC
>JAERRP010000084.1 GCA_016735415.1 Desulfobacterales bacterium
GTTACCGATATGGACCCCCACCACCCGATCTTCCTCGGTAAGATAGCGGGCTTCCCCCGGCGGGACGAACCGGGGCGCCAGAAGGGCGGGAATACCGTCCTTGGGTGGACCGCCCGCCAGGATATCTTCCACCGGCACCTGGGGATTCTCCAGGCTGAACCCGGACAGCAGGAAAACTCCCAGCAGCACAGCGGCAATGCGTGTTATGATTCTCATTCGCACCTCCCGTCACCGATGGCTGGCAGAAAAAGACCTTTGCGGCGGCCCCTGATGATCGGCTTCCTTTTTACAGTCGTTCGGGAAAGAGATCTCTTGACAAGGCTCGATGGAACTGAAACATTCCGCTCGCTCCGCCACGGGGCCCTTTGCCCGGAAACCCGGACCGACCCCGCGCATACGAAGGCGCCCATGAAAACCACCGGAAAAAAAGCCGCGTTGCCGCCCACCCCAAAGAACACCTCATCGGCCGAGGGCAGTGAACTGGTGGCCAACTGGCAGACCCTTCAGCAGGTCTTCATCCGTCCCGAAAACGAGGCCGTGCGCGCCACGCTGGTGAAATACATGGAGCAGATCCTTTTCGGTCTGCACGATTTCCTGCGCGAGCATGTCGGCATCACCGAAGAAGAAAGCCTCCGGAAGCTCTCCGAGCGGTTTCAAGACAGTTTAATTCACGAACACCCGCGCCGCAAACTGGCCGATGTGATCCGGGACATCATCGAGGATCTGGCTCCCTTTGCCGTCAACGTGGCCTCGCCTTACTTCGTGGGGCACATGACCTCCGCCATCCCCTTTTTCATGGTGCACCTGCAAACCATCGTGGCGGCCCTCAACCAAAACCTGGTCAAGCTGGAAACCTCCAAGGTTGTCTCCATCTACGAACGCCAGGTGCTGGCCAAACTGCACCGGCGCATCTTCGGGCGCTCCGATACGTTCTATCGTCAACACATCCAGCACCCCCAGAGCACACTGGGCAGTTTCGTCGAGGACGGCACCCTGGCCAATCTCACGGCATTGTGGGTGGCCCGCAACCGCTGTTTCCCCCCCCGGGGGAATTTTGACGGCGTCGAATCGGACGGCCTGGCGGCCGCGCTGACGGCCCACGCTGCCGAGCGGGCCGTTGTGCTGGTATCACGCCTGGGCCACTATTCGCTGCGCAAAGCGGGCGGTGTTCTGGGCATCGGCAACCGCAACGTGATTGCCGTGGGTACGGATGCCCATTACCGCATGGATATCGCCGCGCTGCAGAAAAGCATCCAGACCCTGACCGGCGGCGGTTCCAGAACCCGAATCATGGCGGTGGTCGGTATCGCCGGTACCACGGAAACCGGTACCATCGACGATCTGGCCGCCATCGGCCGGATTTGCCGTGAGCACGACATCCATTTTCATGTGGATGCCGCCTGGGGGGGACCGACCCTCATGTCGGAACGCTATGCCGGTCTGCTGGCGGGCATCCGGCAGGCCGATTCGGTCACCATCGACGGCCACAAGCAGTTTTACATGCCCATGGGATGCGGCATGATTTATTTCCGGGAACCCCATGCCATGGATGCCGTGGCCTACCACGCCGCCTATGTCAACCGGCCCGGGTCGGTCGACCTGGGCATCAAGTCACTGGTGGGATCCCGGGCGGCCAGCTCCCTGGTGCTGGGCAGCGCCCTGGATATCATGGGCGCCGGCGGCTATGCCGTGCTGATCGACCACGGCATTGAAACCGCCCGGGCCTTTGCGGAGGAAATCCACCGGCACCCCCTCTTCGAACTCATCACCCCGCCGGAACTGAACATTCTAACCTATCGGATCTGCCCACCGGATTGGCGAAAACGACTGGCAACCGCCGACGCGCGCAGCGGCCGCCGTCTGACCGCCGCGTTAAACCGCATCAATACGGCGGTGCAGCGCCTCCAGCGGGAGGCCGGACGCAGCTTCGTCTCGCGAACGACCCTGAATCCGCCCGGCGGTATGGAAACCGTGGTTCTGCGGGCGGTGATCATGAACCCCATGACCGACCTGGCGATCATCCGTGAAATCCTGACGGAACAGGCGGCCATCTACGCTGACTGGCAACCGGGCTGAATCGGCCGACTTACTTCTTGAAAAACAGATAGACCGCCAATCCCACCAGAATCCCTGCAAAAATCTTTTTAAAACCCTCGGTGGACACCTGTTGCACCAGGCGCGCCCCGATCTGGGCGCCGACGATACCGCCGATACCGAGCAGGGCGCCGGCGCGATAATCCACATTGGCCAGTTTTCCATGCGCGAAAAGAGCGGATAGGGCAATCACCAGGATGGCCAGAAAGGAGGTCCCCACCGCTTTCTGGGCCGTGTATCCCCAATAAAGCAGGATCGGAATCATCAGAAAACCGCCGCCCAGTCCCGTAAAAAAGGCCCCGATGCCGAGCACGATTGCCAGCACAGCCATGACCAGCATATTCCAGTTCATCGATTCCAAAAGGGCCCTCCTTTCAGGGTCATTCGCAAGAGACGATTAACCGATCGAAATGTCCGCGTTGGCACGACCGGTGCGACACAGCGTTCGACGGTGCCGTCAGATGTCGTGGAAAGACCACCTATAGTGATTGTCCGTCCCCGGTGTCAACGTCAACTTCACAACGCCCCCAGGCACTGTTTTTGACTTTCACGCCAAAGTCCTTAAATTTTCTCAGCAGCAAGCCGGGAAAATACAGGATTACCACCAATCCCGGGTTTTTTTAGCGTCAAATTTTATAACAGGCCTGCAAGCCGGGCCGTGCCTATCCGCAGACAAAGGGACATTGCTGATAAGAATGATCGCACGGTCGATAATCGAAGCCCACCAGCTGAACAAATACTACACCATCGACGACCGGCGCATCCAGGTTCTGAAAGATGTTTACCTGAGCATCCAGACCGGAGAATTCGCCGTCATTCAAGGCAGCAGCGGCAGCGGCAAATCCACCCTGTTAAGCCTCCTGTCCGGCCTCGATCGTCCCGACAGCGGCACGGTCCGCATTCAGGATCAGGACATCACCGAACTGTCCGAAGACAATCTGGCGCCCATGCGTAACCGGACGTTCGGTTTTGTGTTCCAGTCTTTCCATCTGATCCCGTCACTCTCGGCGCTTGAAAATGTCATGTTTCCCGCCGAACTGAGCCGGTCCCCGAATGCCACCGCGGATGCCGAAAAACTGCTGGAACGGGTGGGTCTCAGCCACCGACGCCGCAACATGCCGCACCAGCTTTCAGGCGGCGAACAGCAACGCGTGGCCATCTGCCGGGCCCTGATCAACCGGCCCGCCATCATCTTCGCGGATGAACCGACCGGCAACCTGGATTCGCGCAGCGGCCAGGCCATTCTGGAATTGCTGCTGGAATTCCAGCGGGCCTTCCACACCACCCTGCTGATGGTCACCCATAACCCCGCCATCGCTCAGCGGGCCGATACCCGTTTCCAGCTTGCGGACGGCCTGCTGACGCCGCCAACCGACAATTAACGGGGTCCGACATGCTGGCTCGACTGATCATTCGCGAATTGCACCAGAACCGACAGCAGACGGCTGTTCTCTTTCTGTGCATCGTTTTGTCGGTGGTGGGCTTGACCGCCCTGGGCGGTTTCCAGGCCAACGTCCACCGGGCCATGCTGCGAGACGCCCGTCAGCTGCATGCCGCCGACATCATCGTCCGCTCCAGCTTCCCTTTCCGGCCCGCCCTGGAAGACAAACTGAAGGTCTATGCGTCCCAGGCGGGCGTGAAGCTGGCCCGCGTCTGTGAGTTCAACACCGTTGTCCGTACGGCGGATGAATCCGCCTCCCTGCTCTCGGCCGTCAAAGTGATCGAGCCCGGCTACCCGTTCTACGGGCAGGTGGTGCTGGCTTCCGGCCGACCTTTTCGGACCGCCCTCCCCGTGGGCGGCATCGTGGTCGAGCAGGCCCTGCTCGACCGACTGGGACTGACAGTCGGCAGCCGTCTTTTCCTGGGGGACGCCGAGATGGTCATTCGCGATGTGGTGATCTCCGAACCAGACCGCCCGGTGACCGTCTTTACGCTGGGGCCGCGCATTTTTGTTGGTGCCCGGGACCGCCACCGACTGGGATTGATCACCCGGGGCAGCCGCGTGCGCTACAAGGCCCTGCTGCGCCTGCCGGCAACACTGTCGCCCGAAGCCGCCCAACAG
>JAERRP010000897.1 GCA_016735415.1 Desulfobacterales bacterium
GGCCCGAACTAGATGCTTTGAGCAATCGGCGTAAAACGGATCAGGAATGTCGGAATCTGGTGTTCGCTAATCTTCAAAACGCTACCGAGCTCAAAACTCTAATTACGCTTGCTAAGCTGCTCACCCCATTGATGCGCAACGATCCGGCGTTCCGTGCCTGGATTTCGGATCAATTGCGCTGCGCCCGAGAAAACAGTAGCATCATTTGTCAGCTCGCCTTTGATGTGCTTGCGAATGCGCATAATCCTGTCGAGTTCGCGTTGTTCGAGGCGGCTTTGATCCGGCAATAGATAGGACGGCGGGGACGCTCTTGAAATGCTGAAATGTGACGAGAAGAACCGCCTAACGATTCACTGGTGCGGAGGCAAAACGCCGTGCCGCACAGTTCAACCGGGGTGATATGAGGGGTGATATGAGGGGTGATATGAGGGACGTTCTGAGAGCGCCGGTTAAAACCGGAAAGATGTAGTGGATGAGATAGCCACACGGTGTAAGGAGTAGCGAACCGCACTGACCCCGAGTCATGCGGCATTATCAGTAATGATATGGCCGAAGCGTTGACAGGGGAATGTATGGGCCAAGTATTGAGCCGCGAAATCCCTAATTCCAGGGCGCCGACGCAGTAGAATGGTGCGGAAGGCAACACTGGATATATCGCTATCGCAAGATATATTCAGGCTCGGCGCGGTCTGAGACCTTGAGCACGTATAGTAAGCATCCTTCGCGGGAACCGGGAGATCCCGTGCTTGTCTTTGGGCATGAGGGTTCCAAAGACCGCATTGGGAAGTCTAAGGACATAATCCAATGATGAGTGAGCATGGGAAGTCGGACAACCCCATAGTACCTGAGAAGCTGCCGAACAAAGCCTGTAAAAGGGCAGCGGAGGTAGTGGAGGAAAGGGGGTTGACCAAGGGGAAACCGATTGGGCAAAACGCATACCGGACCCAGTGCCGGGAGGATGCGCAAAGAGCGCTCGAACGGGTACGCAGAGCGGCAAAGGGAGATAGGAAACAGCGGTTCACATCACTTTTTCATCATGTTTACAGCGTCGAAATGCTATGCACGGCATTCTATGGTATTAAGCGGGATGCCGCGGCGGGTAGCGACGGTAAGACATGGAAAGGATACGAAAGGGACCTTGAAAAGAACCTCAAGGAGCTTTCACAGCATCTCAAGCGAGGAGCATACCGAGCAAAACCCACCGTAAGGCGCTACATCGACAAACCGGATGGCAGCAGGCGGCCGATCAGTATCTGTGTACTTGAAGATAAAATCGTCCAGCGTGCGGCAACGGATGTGATGAATGCGATTTACGAACAGGATTTTCTTGGGTTTTCCTATGGTTTTCGTCCGGGACGCAGCCCGCATCATGCTTTGGATGCGCTCTATGTCGGAATCATGAAAAAGAGAGTGAACTGGGTGCTCGATGCAGATGTTCGTGCCTTTTTCGATACCCTCCAACACGAATGGCTGATAAAGTTCATAGAGCATCGAATCGCCGACCGGCGCATCATACGCCTTATCCAGAAATGGTTGAGAGCAGGTGTGCTGGAAAACGGTAAGTTGATACGAAATCGTGAAGGAACGGTCCAGGGCGGAAGTATCAGTCCGCTGCTTGCCAATATTTATCTTCACTACGTACTCGACTTATGGGTGCAACAATGGCGGAGGCAATCAAGCGGTGATGTTATCGCGGTGAGATTTGCCGATGATTTTGTAGTGGGATTTCAATATCGTTTTCAAGCAGAACAGTTCCTTTCCGATCTAAAAGAGCGGTTTTCCGAATTTGGTCTGGATATTCACCCGGACAAGACCAGTCTTATTGAGTTTGGCCGTTTTGCGGTACAGAACAGGAGTAAGCGTGGACTAGGAAAACCACATACTTTTAACTTTCTTGGATTCACGCATATATGCGGAAAGACAAGAAAGGGAAAGTTCACCATAATGCGGAAGACGATCCGTAAAAAGCTGCAAAGAAAGCTCAAGGAAGTTTACGTAAAGCTCCGTCGTATCATGCATTACCCCATTCCTGTGCAGGGAGGCTACCTAAGATCCGTGGTAGCAGGATACGTGCGCTATTATGGGGTACCCACGAACAGTGGCGCACTCAGCGTATTTCGAAAAGAAATCTGCAGAATGTGGCACAAGGTTTTGAGGCGTCGCAGCCATAAAAGTAGAATGACTTGGGACCGAATGAAGCGGCTGATAGTGAGATGGATTCCCAAAGCCCGTATCTGTCATCCTTATCCCAACTTGCGACTATGCGTTACTACCCAAGGTAGGAGCCCGGTGCGTTAGTAGCGCACGCCGGGATCTGTGCGGGGGGTGCCGGGCGACCGGCATTCCTACCGCGACACATTTAATAATTTCATGGGATTCGAAGCCCATTTCGACGGCAATATTTTGCCTTCTGTTTACGGCCATGCTCACCGTCGGTCGTATAATACCAAAAGCGCGTGAAAGTTCCGCCAAGCTGATATTTGCGTGGGTAGATTCAAGTTGCGAGTGCACCACGCCAATCTTGGCGATTGACTCCAAGGTGCGTCTGGGTGAGTATTTTGGACCGATTTCAGGTGCCGGCGTTACGCTAAGAGCCCACGACCCTTTTTTAACTGGTCGGGGCGAGAGGATTTGAACCTCCGACTTCCTGCTCCCAAAGCAGGCGCGCTACCAGGCTGCGCCACGCCCCGTGGTTTATCGGCGCTTCCCTATCACGGATTTTATATTGCGCGCAAGCGTATAGCGCCGCCGGTTCGGGTGCAACGCCGAGGCCCTTGGTGTCGATGATGAAATCTGTGAGCCTGCAGGCATCCATTCCAGGCCCATTCCCTGGGCCTTTGTCAGCGCTGCTGAATTCCGCGAATTTACTTGACACCAATTTGGGAACATATTATATTTATGATTTATTTTTATGATTTGTATGATGTGCGAGAGTGGCGGAATTGGTAGACGCACTGGACTTAGGATCCAGCTCTGGCGACAGAGTGGGAGTTCAAGTCTCCCCTCTCGCACCACGTTTTTGAGATCAATGAGTGCATGGAGTGCGTCGTCTCCGGGCATTCGACGTATTTAGAAGTAATTTCAAAACCCTGTCTAACTCCCAATGGCGGTGTTTCCAGCGTTGCTGGATTCAGCATCGACTCTATATGTTTCGGTGCATCGCAGGCTTCTTTAAAATGCTCACATGGTATTGAATATGTTTAGCATTTTCATCAGCCTGCGCCTTGCCGTTGGATGCAATCCGAGGGTTTGAAACCACTTCTGGCCAAGATGCCGGGGCGCGGATGAAAGTGGTGGACCGCTTTTAAAATACGCCCGTTGGGAAAGGAACCCGAATGAATTTCAAGGTTGAAGAGCAGAGTGCGGTCAAGAAGAAACTGATCATCGAAATTCCGCAAGAGGACGTTGTCAAGGAATTGGACAGTGCCTATAAGGAGTTGAAAAAGAATGCCAAGGTGAAAGGCTTCCGGCCGGGGAAAACCCCGCGTAACGTGCTGGAGCGCTATTATGGCAAAGATGTGCGCGCCGATGTTTCCTCGCGGTTGATCCAGGAGTCCCTTATTCAGGTCCTGGAGGAGTCCAAACTGAACGTCATCGACATGCCCAAGATCGATCCGCCGGAACTCAAGGCCGATGCGTCCTATGCGTTTGTCGCGGAAGTTGAAGTGAAGCCCGAACTCGAAACCCTCAATATCGATGGCCTGAAACTGGAAAAAACGCTTTACCACGCCACCGAGGAGGAGATCGAAGCCCAGATTCAGCTCCTGCGCAAGAATCTGGCCAAGATGGTTAAGATTGAGGAAGCGCGGGCCGTGGCCGAAGGGGATTATGTCCTCATCGACTACGAAGGCCTCAAGGACGGCCAACCGTTCACCGAAACCCAGAAAACGATGGATTTTTCCATGAAAATCGGTGACGGCATGATTCACAAGGATTTCGACGCCCAGGTGACCGGCATGAATCCCGGCGACGAAAAGACGTTTAACATGGCTTTCCCGGAGGATTATTTCAACGACAAGCTGGCCGGGCTTGAAATCACCTTCCAGGTCACCCTCAAGGAAATCCGTGAGCAGCAGATGCCCGAAATCGATGACGAAATGGCCAAACGACTGGGCCAATTTAAATCGCTGGCCGAACTGCGCACGCAAATCGAGGAAAATCTGTCCAAGGGATATGCCAAGCGCCAGGAGCAGGAGCTGCATGAGCAGGTTTTCACCGAGCTGATCGCCCAGCAGGCCTTCGAGGTGCCGGACGCCATGGTGGCCCGCGAGCTGGAGGGCATCATGACGGAAGCCCAACAGAGTTTTTCCTACCACAACACCTCCATGGAGGAGCTGGGTCTTACCCGGGAGTCGCTGGAGGAAAAATATCGGGATACAGCCGTCAGGCAGGTCAAGCGCCACCTGATCCTGGCCCAGATCATCGAGCAGGAGGGCATGGAACTGTCCGATGAGGACCTGGAAAAGGGCTATCAGGAAATGGCCGACAGCTTCAACCAGCCCGTGGACATGATCCATCAATTTTATGCCCAGCATCCCGACCGGGTGGATGTCTTCAAGCACACCCTACTTGAAAAGCAGGCAATTACACTTATTATTGATAAAAGTTCAGTTGAGGAAGTCGAGCCGGAACTGAAAAAACCGGTTGATGCCAAGCCGGCCGAATAGTTTGCGGGGCACTCGGTTTTTTAGGTCCGGCGCCTACAATAGCGGGGTTTCCAGCCATCCCTGGCCTTAAATAAAAGGAGAGTCGAACGTGGCACTCATTCCCATGGTTATCGAGCAGAGCAGTCGAGGCGAACGGGCCTATGACATTTACTCCCGGCTCCTCAAGGACCGCATCATTTTCCTGGGTTCGGCCATGAATGATGAAGTGGCCAATCTGATCATCGCCCAGCTGCTCTTTCTGGAATCCGATGATCCGGAGAAAGATATCAATTTTTACATCAACTCGCCCGGCGGGATTGTAACTTCGGGTCTTGCCGTCTATGACACAATGCAGTATGTTAAACCAGATATTGCCACGGTCTGCATCGGCCAGGCGGCCAGCATGGGGGCCGTGCTGCTTGCGGCCGGGACCGCGGGCAAGCGCTACTCGCTGCCCAACGCGCGGATCATGATCCATCAGCCCATGGGTGGTTTTCAGGGGCAGGCCTCGGATGTGGAAATCCATGCCAGGGAAATGCTCCGGATGAAAGAGGATCTGAATCGGATTATTGCCAACCATACCGGCAAGCCCATCGAGCAGATTCAAAAGGATACGGACCGCGACTATTTTATGTCCGGAACGGAAGCGCAAGAATACGGTATCGTCGACAACGTAATCACCAACCGGGACGATTTCGGCAGCGGCGAAGATACTGCGGAGAGCAAAAATGACGAATAAAAACGATGACAACGACAACCTGTTCTGCTCGTTCTGCGGTAAAAGCCAGAAGGAAGTCAACAAGCTGATCGCCGGACCGGCGGTCTACATCTGTGACGAGTGCATCCAGCTCTGCAGCGAGATCATCGAAGAGGAAAGCGAGAAGGAAACGGATGCGCTTGAAAACCTGCTCGTTCCCAGGGAAATTAAAACCCAGCTGGACGAGTATGTGATCGAGCAGGAAACGGCCAAGCGGATTCTGGCCGTGGCGGTTTACAATCATTACAAACGCCTGAATTCCTCTATTAAATCCGGGGATGTCGAAATTCAGAAAAGCAATATCCTGCTGATCGGGCCGACCGGCTGCGGCAAGACCCTGCTGGCCCAGACCCTGGCGCGTTTTCTGAACGTGCCCTTCACCATTGCCGATGCCACCAGCCTGACCGAGGCCGGCTATGTAGGCGAGGACGTCGAAAATATCATTCTGGCCCTGCTGCAAAACGCCGATTACGATGTCGAACGCGCCAAAAAAGGGATCGTTTATATCGATGAAATTGACAAGATCGCCAGCCGGGGTGATAATCCGTCGATTACACGTGACGTTTCCGGCGAAGGCGTCCAGCAGGCGCTGTTGAAGATCATCGAGGGAACCACTGCCAGCGTGCCGCCCAAAGGCGGGCGCAAGCATCCCCAGCAGGATTTCGTCAAAGTGGACACCTCCAACATCCTCTTCATCTGTGGCGGCACTTTTACCGGGTTGGAAAAGATTATCCAGCGTCGGCAAGGGTCCAAATTGATGGGCTTCGGGGCTGAAATCATCAAGTCTTCCGAAAGGAGTGTGGGGGAAATGCTCCTGGAAGTCCGGCCCGAAGACCTGATCAAGTTCGGTCTTATCCCCGAGTTTCTGGGGCGTCTGCCAGTCATCGCCACGCTGGGTGAGTTGAACGAAGCGTCGCTGGTGCGCATTCTGACCGAGCCCAAGAATGCCCTGATCAAACAGTACCGGCAGCTTTTTGAAATCGAAGGGACCAACCTGCGCTTTACCGACAGCGCCCTTACGGCCATTTCTCAGGAGGCCGTCAAGCGCAAGTCCGGTGCACGGGGGCTGCGCGCCATTTTGGAACAGGCTCTGCTGGAAATCATGTTTGATTTGCCTTCGCTCGACAATGTCAAGGAATGCGTGATCAGCGAAGACGTTGTCTTGAAAAAGGAGGCCCCGATCCTGCTGTTCGATCAGGCCAAAACTAAAAAACAGGCCTGAGCCTGCGCAACTATTTATGGGCCCGTGGTTATCGCGCTGACTATGCGAACCATGGGCCGAATCATGTGACGGCTTCGTAAAAAGTCCAATATCTGCGTTATGCGGCCTTCCTCGTCACTGCGGCGTACGCTAAGTACGCTTCATTCCTCGGAATTTGCGAGCCTTGATCTTGAACTTTTTACAAAGCCGTCTATATGTGGACCCTTTACGAATTCGTCAATCATGTGGGCTCAAGAATCCCGCCACGCCTTTTCACACAAACGGTGATAACATCCCGGTCTCGAAATACCTGTTCCCGTTCAAGATTTCGCCGGTAAATGCGATAATGGTCTGAAAGGGATGCGGCAGCCCTTGAAATGCAAGCGAATGGAAACTATTTTATAGATGGTGGCAGACATTGAATGCCGCGACCCGATACAGGCAATAATAAACGGCACAACAACTCCGGCGGGCAAGTTTCGTCGGTGTGCCCCCAAACAGGTGATCAGAAAGATAAATATCATGGCGAATATACCTAAAATTTTCAAGGACGACCTCGAGTCCACCCTAACCCGCCTGCCCCTCTTGCCACTGAGGGACATTGTCGTTTTTCCGCATATGGTCGCGCCCCTGTTCGTGGGACGCACTAAATCCGTCAACGCGCTTTCGGATGCCATGGGGAAAAACAAACGGGTATTCCTGGCCACTCAGAAAAAAGCCGGGGTGGACAGCCCGGAGGAAAACGATATCAACCGGGTCGGCACCATCGGCAAGGTTTTGCAGCTGCTCAAGCTGCCGGACGGTACCGTCAAGGCGCTGGTCGAAGGTGAAGTCCGGGCCAAGGTCATTCAGTTTCTGGAGGAGGATGACTTTTTCAAGGTGACGCTTGACCCTCTCCCGGTAACGCCGGTCGAGGACCTCGAATCCAAGGCGCTGTGTCGCTCGCTGATCGAAAATTTTAAGGAATATGCCAAGCTCAACAAAAGCATTTCCAAGGAACTGATGGAGAGCGTCATCGAGATCACGGAACCGTCCAAACTGGCGGATACCGTGGCGGCGCACTTTGCTTTCAAGGTCGAAGACAAGCAGCGGCTGCTGGAAACGGTATCGCCGGTGGACCGGGTGTCCCAGCTGGTGGGTCTTATCCGGATGGAGATCGAAGTGGGCCGAATGGATCAGCGCATCAAGGGCCGGGTCAAGGACCAGATGGAAAAAACCCAGCGCCAGTATTACCTGAACGAGCAGATGCGGGCGATCAAAAAAGAAATGGGGGCTGAAGACGATCCCGGCGAGGAACTGGATGATCTTGCAAAACGCATCGACGAAAAGAAGATGTCGGAAGAGGCCAGCGAAAAGGTCAAGCAGGAGTTCCGCAAGCTCAAGATGATGACGCCCATGTCGGCCGAAGCCACAGTGGTGCGCAATTACATCGACTGGTTGATCAGCCTGCCCTGGGACGAGCAGAGCGAGATCAATCAGGACCTGAACGCCGCCGAGGTCATTCTGGATGAGGACCACTACGGGCTCAAAAAGCCCAAGGAAAGAATTATCGAATATCTGGCCGTGCAGACCTTGACCCGGAAGGTCAGGGGACCGATTCTCTGTCTGGTGGGCCCCCCGGGCGTGGGCAAGACCTCGCTGGCCAAGTCGGTGTCCCGGGCCACGGGCCGTAAATATGTCCGTCTGTCGCTGGGCGGGGTGCGTGATGAAGCAGAAATTCGCGGTCATCGCCGGACCTATATCGGGGCGCTGCCGGGCAAGATTATCCAGTCCCTTAAGAAAGCGGGTGTCAATAATCCTGTTTTCTGCCTGGATGAAGTCGACAAAATGAGCATGGATTTCCGGGGTGATCCTTCCGCCGCGCTGCTTGAAGTTTTGGATCCCGAGCAGAATTTCAGCTTTAACGACCACTATCTGGACGTGGATTACGACCTTTCGGATATCCTCTTCATCACCACGGCCAATACCCTTCCGGATATCCCCCTGCCTTTGCAGGACCGCATGGAAATTATCCGGCTGCCCGGCTATACCGAGTACGAGAAATACAACATTGCCAAAGATTTTCTGGTCGCCAAGCAGATCGAAGCCAACGGCCTCAAGGACAAGGAGATCAACTTTTCCAAGAATGCCATTCTTACCATCATCCGGCGCTTCACGCGCGAGGCCGGCGTGCGCAACCTGGAACGCGAAATCGCTTCCATCTGTCGCAAGATTGCCAAGCAGGTCGTGAAAAATGAAGGCAACGGCAGGTACCGGGTTACCGCCCAGTCGATTCCCAAATACCTGGGGCCGGAGCGCTTCAAGCAGGATCAGATCGAAGACAAAGATCAGGTCGGGATGGTGACCGGCCTGGCCTGGACCCAGGTGGGCGGCGAACTGCTGATTGTGGAAACCCTCACCATGCCGGGCAAGGGCAACGTCACCGTTACAGGTAAGCTGGGTGAGGTCATGAAAGAGTCGGCCCAGGCGGCGGTCAGTTACGTGCGCTCGCGGACCAACAACCTGATGATCGACAACAAGTTCTATAAAAAACTCGACCTTCATATCCACATCCCGGAGGGCGCAATCCCCAAGGACGGCCCCTCGGCCGGCATCGCCATGTGTGCTTCCATCGTCTCGGCCCTCACCAAACACCCGGTTCATCGCGATATCGCCATGACCGGCGAGATCACGCTGCGCGGGAGGGTACTGCCCATCGGCGGCCTGAAGGAAAAGGTCATCGCGGCCCATCGGGGCGGTATCAAGAAGATTCTGATTCCCAAAGAAAACGAGAAGGACCTCAAGGATATCCCCAGGGCCGTGATCCGCGATCTCGAGCTGGTGACTGTGGAACATATGGACGAAGTGCTCACCCATGCCCTGATCGTGGGGGAGGGCGAGCGGCTGTTCCTGGAAGTGGCTATGCCGCTGGCCATGGTCGAAGACAAGAGCGAAGACAATCAAACCGCTCCCCTGAACTGATGATCGCGGAGGCCTGTATTTCAATGATTTCGCTTGACACCCGGAGGGGTTTAAAGTACTTAGGCCACTCGCTCCATGGGCGGGTAGCTCAGTTGGGAGAGCATCGGCCTTACAAGCCGAGGGTCACAGGTTCAAGCCCTGTTCCGCCCACCACTTACTTGTTGACGAATCCCCGGGAAAGTGATTATAGATAGACTTTAAATTTTGCGGGGGCGTAGTTCAGTTCTGGTTAGAACGCCGGCCTGTCACGCCGGAGGTCGCGAGTTCGAGTCTC
>JAERRP010000650.1 GCA_016735415.1 Desulfobacterales bacterium
CATCAAGGGGGCCATGCGCTCCTCGCCTATCACTTTGGCATCACGTTCGCCCTGGGCGAAACCCTCCGCATAGGCCTGCCTGGCCATGGCTTCGCGTTGCGCCCGTTTATCCATCAACGGGTTGTGAAGGCCGTTGGCGTGGCCGATACCAGGCTTGATTTGCTGTTCCACGGTTGATTCGGGGGATGAGGACGTGGAAGTCTCTTCCGGCGCCGCATCATTCCCGTTTTTTTTACTAACCCCTTGCGCTTTGGCCGGTATGTTGGGGAAGTAGTGCAGGCGAAAGGTATTGTCCTGCCGGGCATTCGCGCTTTTGATGATGTTACGCAACGAGCGCTTCTCCCCGGCGTCCGCTGATGACCAGTTCGCCCTTGAACTCCAGATCCTGAATCAGGGCCGTAATCTTCTGCTGGGCGGCCGAAACATCGTTCATGCGCACCGGGCCCATATCGGAAATTTCTTCCCGAAGCATTTCGCCGGCCCGCTGGGACATGTTGTGCAATACCTTGTCCTTGACTTCATCGGAGGCGGCCTTGAGCGCAACCGCCAACTCGGCGGTTTCGACCTTGCGCAGCAGTTTCTGAAAGCCCTTGTCGTCCACCAGCGTAATATCCTCGAAGACAAACATCTTCTGTTTGATCTGCGCGGCCAGTTCGGGATCGCTCTCCTCGATTTCACTCATGATCAACTCGCTGGACATTTCATCGGCCAGGTTGAGAATTTCGGCCAGCCTTTCAACTCCGCCGGTCTCGTGGGTCTGGGAATTTTCCTTGTTGCTCAGAATATTTTCGATGACCCGGTTGACTTCATCCACCATACCCGAATTGACTTTACTCAGCTGGGCAATTCGCACGGCCACTTCGGCCTTGAGTTCGTCCGGCAGACGCGAAACGACTTCGCTGGCGACATCCGTTTTGGCATGGACAAGAATGATGGCAATGGTTTGCGGGTGTTCGTCTTCAACCAGTTTGAACAGGCGATCCGGCTCCAGTGCCGCAACGGCTTTCAGGTTGGTTCCCTCTTCATCGGTCGAATTCTTTTTAGATTTCGTTCCTCGCGAAGATTGCAGAGACATGCCCGGCAATTGTTGCTCTTGGCGGTTCAGCAAGGTGAATTCTTCCGCAATTTTTTCCACCAGATCAGGAGAAATATTACCAAGTTGCGCCATCTGGCCGTCAACCAGCTCCTTTTCCGACGCGGTCAGGCCACTCAACAGGGCCCCACCCGTTTCAACGCCCAATGATTTGGCCAGTATGGCGATTTTCAGCGGTCCGGGTAAATCCTTGGCATCCATTCTGCGTTCGACTTTCCGTAACAATCATTGCCCATGCAGGCAGCACTATTACTTCAACCAGGCCTTCATTGCCCCGACGGAATTCTGTCCATCCGTCGTCACCATCTGACGGGCCTGATCCATGAATGAAATTTGGTTGGCGCCGCCCTTGTATTCGCTTTCGAGCTCCCCGACGGTTTTGGGTAACTGGCGGATGATCTCACCGTTTGAGGGGTTGGTGGAGGTCAACCATTTGATGAGCGGGCGCACCAGGAACAGAAAGCTCATGATAATGAACATGCCGACCATCATGTAATCGAGTACAAATTTAAAGCGTTTAAGGGTTGCAATCCAGCCGCCCGTCGTCTGGCCCTCCGTGTCAGGGTCGATCCGGGTAGTCTCAAAGGGAATGTTCTGGATCTCGACCGCATCTCCGCGCTTGGCATCGTAATTGATTGCCAGTTTGACGATGCGCTCAAACTGCTGTACTTCCTCCGCGCTGCGCGCTGTGTACTGCCACTCGGTTTTACCCTTTTTTTTCTTCCTGGGCACCGGTGTGTAGGTGCCGTCGACGATAACAGCCGCCGATACCCGCTGCAGGGTCGCAAAGGGCATGACCCTGCGGCTGACGATCTTGCCGATTTCATAATTCTTGGTCTGGTCCTGTTTCTGGAAAACGGCCGCATTGCTGCTGGTGGTCATACTGGAGCGATTCAGATCGGTCCCGATGCTGCCCTGTTCAATATTGGAACTCACACCGGGCACGCCCATGGGCAGATTTCCCGATCCGGTGGTGGTTTCGTTGAAAATCTGCTCGCTGCGGATCACCTGGTTTTCCGGAAGATATTTTTCCTCGGTCTCTTCATAACGCATGAAATCCAGATCGCATGCCACCCGCACAATGGCTTTGTTGGGTCCCAAGACTTCTTCGAGCATGGTTTTGATCCGGTTTTCGAGTGTGGTTTCCATGCGCCGCTGGTACATGAACTGGTCCGAACTGATGGCATTGGCCGAAGAAGCGTCATCCCGGCCGGCCAGCAGTTTGCCGCGGTTGTCGACCACGGTGACATTCTCAGACGCCAGCCCTGAAATGCTGGCGGAAACCAGATGCACGATGCCCTGTATCTGGTTGGGACTCAGCCGGCGACCAGGTTTGAGCTTCAATACCACCGATGCGCTGGCCGGCTGCTCCTCTTCCACGAAGAGGGACTGCTCGGACATGACCAGGTGAATACGCGAACTTTCGATTTCGTCGATCTGGTTGATAGTACGTGACAATTCGCCCTGCAGGGCCCGCTGATAATTGACGTTCTGCATGAACTCGGTCATGCCCAGCTTGGTGTTGTCGAACACCTCGAAGCCGATACCCGCCCCCTGGGGCAG
Source organism: Desulfobacterales bacterium (assembly GCA_016735415.1). The sequence continues at coordinate 2,657 of JAERRP010000650.1, forward strand.
GCCCTCGGAAGCCATGGTCATGCGCAGTTCATGGACATTTTGCTCCGGTACCTGAATACAGGTCCCGTTCCCCGTAATGCGGTAAGGAATCTTCTGCCCCTTCAGCCGCTCGATGATCAAGCCGGCATCTTCGGCCGAAAGGTTGACAAAAAGATTCTGATAGTCGGGCCGGCCACTCCAGTTGATCAGGTAAATAAATCCGCCGATCATCAGGCCGAAAACCACCAGGAGACTGATCTTTTTGCTGAGGCTCATCACCCCGAAGGCTGCTCTGAACTGCCCGAAGGCCTTATCCATGGGTCAATCCTTTATCGCTTAAATCTGCATTCGCATAATCGTTTCATAGGCACTGACGACTTTATTGCGGACCTGCATCAGCATCTGAAAACCGATATCCGCCTTCTGGATGGCGATCATGGTATTGTGAACATCCTGGCTTTTCCCGGCCACCAGATCGGCAGCGGCCTGATCGGCCTGGAGGGGCATTTGACTGACATCGCCCAGGGCCTGCTCGAGAATGTTGCCAAACCCTTTCGGCGACGCCGCCTGCGTGGCGGAAGGCCGCAAACCGACCGGTTGAACATTACCCACACCGTTGATGATGCTTAAATCCGACATGGCTTACCTTCCTATTTCCAGTGCTTTGTTGACCATGTTCTTGGTGGCTTTAATGGCGGCCACATTCGCTTCGAAACTTCGCGTGGCCGAAATCATGTTCACCATTTCTTCCGACAGACTGATATTGGGCAGCGCCAACCGGCCGTTTTCATCCGCATCCGGGTGATCCGGGTCATATTTGTAAATCGGCTCGCGATTGTCATTGATGATATTGACGGCCCGGACCTCGACGAGCCCCCCGGTCTGCTGGGCTTTGAGCATTTCGTGAAAGTTACGGCCCTGGGGCTGGGCGGCAAACACGGCCTCCTTGCGGCGATAGGGCCCGCCCTCCGGCGTGCGGGTGGTATGCTGATTGGCCAGATTGCCGGCAATCAGTTTCATTCGCAGACTCTGGGCCGTGAGTCCTGAGGCACTGGCCCGAAGAGCATCAAGAAAACTCATGATCAGTTCCCTCCTTTGATAACGCTTCTAAGCAGGTTGAACTTATTGGCGACAATACGGGTGGCCGTATTGTACATCAGCGTGTTCTCCGCCAGATTGGACATTTCATTTTCCAGCTCGACCGTGTTCCCATCACCACGGATCGAATGGGGATTGTTCTCGATGCGCTCGAGCGCCGCCGTTTCCGTATTGGCATCAAGGGGCGATAGATGAGCGCTGCGGGTGCGTGTCATGGTCACCCGGGCCCGACCGGGACGCTCCGTGGTCATCTGCTCGTCGACCAGCATCCTGAAGGCCTTGTAATTGGGGGTGTCCATATTGGCGAGGTTGGAAACGATCAACTTCTGGTTTCTGGCGTGCAGATCGAGTGAACGTTCCAGCATTGCCAACGTGTTGCCAAAAATCCGTTCCGCTTTCATAATAAAACTTCCCCTTTGAAATCGGTCTGACTGTCCTGGTATTCTTTGAGTTTGTTGTGCAGCGTGCGAACGCTGATGCCCAGAAGTTCCGAAGCCCGCGCCCGATTGTCGTTGACGGCCTGCAGGGTTTTACCGATCAGGATCTTTTCCATGCCTTTGACCGAAAGGCCGGCCTTGATAACCGTCTCTTCCGAGGCCGTTTGCGCGACACGCCGGTCGGCCGTCAAAAACCCGTCATCCAATTGCAGTCCGCGGCTCATCAGGACCGCACGCTTAAAGCACCGCGCTTCCCGCGGTGTCCGGTGCACTCCCGTCGGCCC
>JAERRP010000431.1 GCA_016735415.1 Desulfobacterales bacterium
ATAGCAAGCACATTTTCATAAGAGAAAAATTATTCGAAAAATATTCATAACCTGATTCGGGCCACCTGCATTTTACATTTTCAATAAAATATTGAATACTGCTGTCTTGTCCCAGGAGAACGGGTAAAGCTAATTTACGCTTCTGGAATAATTCCTCCAAGAAGAAAAATTGATCCCCATTGAAATATCGTGCCGTACCGCCATTTCGATATAACATCGCGACTCCGGCAGCAAGATCCCATATATAGGAACCGCTGACCAGCGCCACATCGGCACTACCGGTTGCAACATAGCAAATATGCGCTTGCGTTGATCCCAGACACCTGACTTTTCCGGGATAATCGGGTTTAATGTCAAACCGCTTGTGCGCGCGCGAAACAGTCAGAAGGACCGATTCGCTATGCGTTTTATCAAAGGGCTTTAATCCTGTTTTGGTTTTATTCAGGTAAACCGGCCCATCGGTTTCAGTATAATAAAAATCATCTGTGGCGGGCATATAGAAATAGCCGGCAATGGGCTTTCCGGATTTAATAACGCCAAGGGCAATTCCCCACAGCGGTAAACCTGAGACGAACATTGCGGTACCATCAATGGGGTCAAGTACAAAATAAGTCTCGCCATCCTGGGGTTTTCTTGAAAAATTCTCTTCACTTATAATTCCCACCTGCGGATAGGTATCGACGATTTTTTCTTTCAATAACGATTGAACCGCAAGATCGGCTTCCGTAACATAGGTTTTATCATCCTTGATTGAAGGTTTTACTTTTCTGAAATATCTCAAAGCCAATGCGCCGGCTTCTTTTAGCCACGATTCTGCGTGTTCCCGTTTCAACATTTTTCCTCCTCACGGCTTGGTGGTTCTATGGTTCCTCAAGTTCCTGGGTCCATGAATTTCTGCGTTTATCGATATTATCCTGACCTTTAAACCGGTTTCAAGGTTAAAAATCAAAAGGAAAATTCTTTTAAGTGCCAGGCCCCATCATCCGCATAGTAATTCTAAAAAGGGATGCCTCGCGATGACCGACTTATTTTTCAGGATTTCATAGACCTGCGGTTCAGCCAGATCCGTATCTGAGCAGGCCGAAAGTAAGAAGACTATGAGTAACATCATCAAAGCAAAATGGTCCTGCGGATAAAAAGTCGGATTGACACCAAGGACAGCATTCGGTATCTGGATTAAAGTCGTTGCTATCTGCATGAGAATGGACATTTAGGGCTCGCGCAAAAATAACTTTACATTTTAAGCGCCGATGCATCCCGCCGGGCGGTGTTGCAAAAGCTCGGAATAGGCTGGCTATTCCTGCGCTTTCGCGCCTTTCCCGGCGGGCGCCTCAACGCTGAACATTGCTAACTTATTTTTGCGCGAACCCGTAACGGCGGGAGGTAAAGTGAAGGCCTTACAGTTCAACGTCAACACGACGAGATTCATTGCCGCCAAAGCCCTCCGTGTTTTTTTTGGGCAACGCGTTTTCTACCAGGGCCCCGCCCGAACTGTGAGACTATCCGACATTCCAGAACCGCTCCTGCCGGCTCCCGATTGGGTGAAAATACAGACCACTTATTGTGGATTCTGCGGCAGCGATCTTAACCTGATTTTGCTGCACGACTCGCCCACGGCATCACCCTTTACCTCCTTCCCCTGTGTGCCCGGACATGAAATTGTCGGAAGCATCGTTGAAACCGGCCAGGATGTCGATGCTTTTGAAGTCGGCGAGAGGGTTGTCGTGAACCCGACCCTGGGCTGCAGGCCGCGTGGCATTTCACCGGTCTGCCGCATCTGTCACTCAGGCCGACCGGTCAATTGTGAAAATTTCGCCGAAGGCAAACTGCCGCCGGGCATGTTCATCGGGATCAACAGTGGCGTCAACGGCGGATTTGCCCCCTATCTGGTCGCCCACCGAAGCCAGCTTTCCAAAGTCCCCCGGGCGCTTTCCGACGAAGCGGCCGTCATGACCGAGCCGGCGGCCGTGGCCCTGCAAACCGTTTATGACAATATGCCGGAAAAGGGCGATCACTGTCTCGTCATCGGGGGCGGTGTCATCGGGAACCTGGTGATACAGGTCCTGCGCGCCCTGGGTCCCGACGGCCATATCGCCGTCATCGAGCCGGCCCCGCATGCGGCCCGAATGGCCGAAGAAGCCGGCGTCGATGACATCATCGCGGGGAAAACGGTATTCGATCAGACGGCCAGGCTCACCGGGGCGCGCATCTACAAACCCATGCTCGGCATGGAAATTCCCATCGGTGGATTCAATCGAATATACGACACCGTGGGGATCTCGGCGACCTTGAATCTGTCCTTGCGCTTGCTGACAGCGATGGGAACATTAAGTGTGGTGGGGATTGGCGGAAATGTGAAGCTTGATCTGACGCCTCTCTGGCTCAAACTCCAGACGGTTAAAGGCGTCTACGCCTATGGCCATGCCATTCACGAGGGCGAATCAAGGAGGGTTTTCGACCTGGCCCTGGATTTGATTGCCGGGGGCAAGATTCGTACGGACCACCTGGTGACGCATAAATTCGCCTTGGCGGACTATCAGAAGATGATCACGACAAACCTCAACAAGGCTGCCGCCAAGGCGATCAAAACCGTCGTGGCCTTCACGTAAATGCCGTTGCCCGTTATTTTTTCAGGGAGTTGCTTATGCGTTTTTCCATGCTGCTTTTTGCCCTGGCCCGGATTCTCAAGATAGCCTCGTTTACCAATGTCCGATTCAAGCGCTATATCAGCCAGGCGCGTGCGCGGATCCTGATAAAAACGGCAGACGGTCAGCGCGCACGCCTGTTTGTCTTTGACAAAGGCAAAGTCGCCTCGATACCCGGAGACCGGAAAGAATTCGATGCCGCCCTGATATGGCAGGATGCGAGCACCGGGTTTGCGGTGATGACCTCCAAACGGCCGGACGCGTCCTTCAATGCCGCGGCCGAAGGGAAACTCAGGGTGGAGGGAATGAGCGTTTACGCCCAGTGGCTTGAAGACGGTCTGAAACTGGTTTTTAATAAATAAGACTCCAGGGAAGCAAAGCCGCCATTTAGGGCTCGCGCCGTCGCGACACACGAACTCACGCAAGGAGGCCCCATGACGAAAATTGCCGGTGGACATCTGGTCGCCAAATACATGCAGGAAGTGGAAAAGGTGCGGATGGTCTTCACTCTTTCAGGCGGTCACATTGAAAGTATTCTGGACGGTTTTAGCGCGTATGGCATCAAGGCCATCGACGTGCGCCACGAACAGGCGGCCGCCATGATGGCGCACGCCTGGTCCATCTACAACAACGAGACCGGCGTGTGTCTGGTGACGGCCGGCCCGGGATTTACCAATGCCCTGACCGGTATCGCCAATGCCCATCTCGACAATGCACCGCTGGTCGTTCTTGGCGGGCGTCATCCGCTGCGCGACGATTTAACCGGCGCCCTCCAGGAAATGAATCAGGTGGATATGGTCAAACCGATCACCAAATGGTGTGCCACCTGTTATGACATCAAACGGATTCCCGAATATCTCAATATCGCTTTCCGTCAGGCGACCATGGGTCGCCCGGGCCCCGTCTTTCTGGAGCTTCCGCCGGATATTCTTTTTGCGCAAACGGATCTGAACGCGATTAGCATGCCTGCCCGTAAACAACACAAAAGTGTTGTATGCCCCGACCCGGTTGAACTTGAAGAAGCAGCCCGCATCATCAATGGCGCCAAACGTCCAATTTTCATGGGCGGCAGCGGTGTCGGCTTCAGTCGCTGCCGGGATTCGCTGGCCGCACTTGTTGAAAAGACGGGGATACCATTCGCCCTGCTTAACAACGGCCGGGGGATCCTGCCGGACAATCATGCACAGTGCATCAGCGATGGCGGTTTTACGGGTCTCATGACCGGGCTGCCCCAGGCGGACGTGATTGTGGCCGCCGGCATCCGCTTCAACTGGGTGCTGCAGTCCGGGAAACTTTTCCCGAATGCCAAGGTCATCCGGATCGACAATGACCCCACCGAGATCGACCGCAACCGGCCGGCGACGGTGGGTCTGATCGGTGATTGCAACGACGTTTTTACCCGGCTTCTTTCCATGCTGGAAGACCACGCGCATACCGAATGGATCGGTAGACTGCGAAAGGCCTATACCGCTTTTATGGTCACCGAACTGGAACAGCGACAGAACCCCTCAAACCCGATTCACCCCAACCGCCTGGTGGCCAAAATCATGGAAGTGTTCGGCGATGATGCGTACTATGTGGCCGATGGCGGCGATACGAGCTATTTCGGACTGGCCGGTTTCCTTTCACGACACCGATCCGGTGTACTGGTGCCGGCGGGCGCGCTGCTGGGGTGCCTCGGAACCGGTATTCCCTTCGCCATGGCCGGCAAACTCTCCCACCCGGACAAACCGGTTGTCGTCTTGAACGGCGACGGCTCTTTCGGGTTCAACAGCATGGAGTTCGACACGTGTGTCCGGCACAATATTTCCATTATCTGCATCGTGAACAACGACTGCGCCTGGGGGATGATCAAGCATTCCCAGGAGATCAGCCTCGGAGAAGACCGCTGTACCTGCTCGGAGCTGGGAATGCGCCACTATGAAAAAATGGTGGAAGGACTAGGGGGCTATGGCGAACTGGTTGAAAAGGACGATGATATTATCCCGGCCATCGAGCGGGCGATCCGATCCGGCAAGCCCGCATGCATCAATGTGGTCACCGATCCCACCGTCACCAGCCCGGCCACCATCATCTTCTATCAGAATTTCACCGATCTATAGAGGGAAAGTCTTCCATGATCGGCCATCGCTTTGGTTTTTTCCCCGCGAAACGTTACATATGCTTCGCTTGGGTAGAGTTTACTGACAGTATCCATATCTTGCTTGACAACATGCGGCCGATCAACTTGCATTGAGATTTAAATCAATGTCCGTCCAGAAAAGAACTTTTTGAACATCGCGAGGGGTAAGCCATGTTTTCAAACACCAAGATGCAGTCGATCGCCCATGACTTTCGCATTGATCACATGATGCGCTACAGCCTGTTTGTGCCGCGGTTGTATAACCTGTGTCGATCACTGGGATTCGAAGCGGGCAATATCATGCCTTCGCGCGCCGTTTGTTCGGATGAAAACCAGGGCTTTCCAATTATTCTGATTACAAAGCATTTTGGTGCCTTTCCTTTCAACCATGGCCGGGCGGGTGGTATCGTTGCGACCGAGCGGCATGCCCCGCATGCGCATCATGGCAATGACCTGGTGATCATCCAGGCCAGTCACGTCGGGTACGATCCGGAGACGGAGACATTCGGCCGCTATTGTCGACTGCAGACGCCGGATAAAAAGAAAACAACGACCTGTGGCAAGATAGGTGATGTGATCCGGTGGTATCAGGACGAGTACCGATTTGCGCAGAACAATATTCATCTCGGCCTGGAGGGCGAAGTCTGCACCATTACAATTGATAACCAGTTGCTGGACGAGCGACGCACAGAAGGTTTGTTCCTGGAACTGGACCGAATGATCTTGATGGAAGACGGCAAGCGAAAACTGCAACAAGTCCTGAGCACATCACGCGTTTACGTTGTATCCGATGAATTTTGCAAATCATTGCCGAATCACGTCTGTCCGGTCGGGCAGCACGTTAATATCGGCGACCACCTTGGGCCCGAGATGTTTATTTACCGGCGTCATATCAGTGACGATATCGAGGGACCCAATCATCTGGAAAACAATCTCATCGATGCCATGCCATGGATCGTCACATCCCCGGCACCATTGCTGGTGGCCGCCCAGGTCAACTCGCAGGCGGAATTCGATCGTACCTTTCGCACCATCGTAAAGGCGCAGGGATACCGTGGGAAAAGATTGCTGTTCATTTCCTGCCTGAGCATTGACATCTCCCCGCAGGAAGGGCAGTTGTTTCCGCTGACCAAGTGTGTGCCGTGGGCGGCCTACATCCAGAACAGTGACGGTAGTTCCCGTACCCTTGAGCAGTCCGAAATTATTGAGCGGCTTATGCAGCAAAGCACCGAGAATCCCGACCAGATTGACATGGAAGCAGCCATCCGGCAGATGATCGATGCGCCCGAGGTCAAGATCACGATCTGATTTTTTCGGCCCGGACGCCCCGGAAAACGCTACCACAGGGAATGCTGGTGAAAGTTTGACGAAAAGCAATAACCGCCTGTCCTTCCGATTCGACTGGAGACCTGATGCGAACCTGTTTAAATGTTCTGATCGCCGCTTCGGCCCTGCTGTTTTTTTTCTCCTCCGCGCCGGCCGCCTCATTCGAAAGTGTGAAACAAAGCACGCCCGACACACTCTATGAATGGAAGGACTGGGTTCTTTTCGACCAGGAGGACCGCCTCTGCCCTACGAACTACAGCGACGGCGACACCTATCGTTGCAGCTGGCCGTCGCGTCTGCGCCTTGATCTTACCCGCAAGGGCGGAACCTTCGCGCAGGACTGGACCGTTCTGGCCAGGGGCTGGCAGCCCCTGGTTGGAAAAGTACAATTTGCATTAAGCACCCCTT
>JAERRP010000385.1 GCA_016735415.1 Desulfobacterales bacterium
AGGACCGGCCGGCCCGCGCGCCAGTGGCCGGTCGCGCTGGACAACGCTGCGGCGGGCGGGCAGTTTCATTCTCATCGTGCTCGTCACCATCGGCGGCATTTATGGGGGGATCATGACGCCGGTGGAAGCTTCCGGCATGGGTGCCTTTCTGACTCTCATCGTGGCCCTGACACGTCGTTCACTGACAATCAGCCGTTTTCAAAACGTCATTCTGCATACCCTCCGGACGACCGCGTTGACGTTTATGATCCTTATCGGCGCGCACGTTTTCATCCCGTTTATGGCGTTGTCCCGGATTCCCGACAATCTGGCGTTGTTTCTCACGAGCCTTGACATCGGCGCAACGGGCATCCTGCTGGTCGTTCTGAGCGCCTATGTCTTGCTGGGGACCTTTCTGGAAGGTATTGCCATGCTCGTGCTGACCCTGCCGGTGGTGTTTCCGGTGATCCTGGCGCTGGGGTACAGCCCCATCTGGTTCGGCGTCATTGTCGTGATCGTTCTGGAAATGGGACTGATCGGCCCGCCGGTGGGGATCAATGTTTTCGTGGTCAAAGGGGTGGCACCGGATGTTCCCCTGGAAACGATCTTCAGGGGCATCTGGCCCTTCTGGCTGGCTATGCTGGTGTGCCTGCTGATCCTTATCGTCTTCCCCCAGATAGCCCTCTTTCTGCCCGATCGCATGTTCTAAGGACCGCGGAAACTAATAGCGTCAAAGGGTCTGGAAGCATGATACCCGGTTGTTCCACGGCATCGAAATCGACGCGCGTTCCCCTTTTCTTTGAGGCCCTGTCAATACATTCCATAGCAGCTGTCAATGTATTTTACACCCGCCCCGTACATTCATCCATAATCCATTGAAATCATTGAAGCGCAGTTGCTGTAAAAGAAGGCATAAATATTGCTGACTATAGTTGGATCTAACCAAAAGAGGATCTTACCCATGAGCTATTGCGATATATCACCAGTCAGGATTGTGCATGAAGCCTTACGGTCGAGAATTAACGGCGGGCATATTGCCATGGCAGTTGTACTGGTTGTGGTGATCGGTTCCACGAGATCGACCGGAATCGGGCTGGGCCTGTTGTTGAATATGTTTCTTTTTGGGATGGTGCTGTGGGATCGTCAAGCGCATCGATCACGCTTTGCAAGCGCCACAAAGGTGTCCAATAGACGGGATCGTATAGCGGCAACTGATCTGTTGACGGGAAATCGTGGGTCGGATGATTCGACCCACCCTGAACACATCATCCAAATGGTCGATCAGGTTTTGGCACGCTTCCCCCATATGAATGAAGCCAAACTGATCAAGGCCCGCATTTTGTATCGTTTGTGCGGCGATCGTGATGGTGCCCGCTGTTATTGCCACGATCTCTTAAGTCAGATCCGGAAGGATGATCCGCTTTTAGGGGATGTTTGTGATTTGTACCTCAGTACCTGCCGGCATCCGTCTTTAAAGCCGGTTGTGCCAACCTCCCGGTTTCCGGTCGAAATCCCCGGGGATGGACGCCAATTGGTTTCTCAGGGAAGAAAGGCCTAAGTGATTCCCTTCAAACCACACGGGCAGAGACCGGTTTCCATCTTATACACAGCTGCTTCCATTATGTTTAGGGCTCGCGCAAAAATAACTTCACATTTTTGCATCTCCGCTTCAGCTCATCTTTGGCCGATACCTCACTCCCAAGATCCTCGAAATAGCACGCTATTCCTGTGGTTTTGCTCTCTCGGATCAGCCAAATCTGAACCAAATCTGAGCGCCAATTCTGCGAAGTAATTTTTGCGTGAACCCTTAGTTCCCCGGGGTCTGACTGCGCTTGATGCTTTCCAGGCGCTGCAGCAGGGTGCGGGCTTTTTCCAGATTGCGCTGGACATCGCGGTATTTCGGGTCGAGGTCGTAGACCATTTCCCATTGCCGGATGGCTTCGGTCAGCTTCTCTTTCTGAAAATCGGCCAAGCCCTGGCGATAGTGCAGATCCTTGAACATGCTTTCGGATTTGGCAATATTCTGTTCACACTTTTCACATTTGGGATCGTACTTCAGGGTGGCTTTAAACGCATCCCGGGCCTTGAGGTAGTCCTTCTTGCCGAAAAGTTCAAGACCGTACTGGTAATGGGATTTGGCCAGGTAACTCCGAATTTCGGTATCTTGCGGGTTGGTAAATACTTGAGGTCACATATAATTAGAAAACTACCACACTTGT
>JAERRP010000363.1 GCA_016735415.1 Desulfobacterales bacterium
AATGTATTCCAAAATATCTTTACAGCCTTTTTGATTCCAGTATGGGTAAGCGACAAGCAATAGAATTTGCAAAAAAAGCTGTTAACCAAGTTAGCATTAATGCTTCCGAAATAAAAAAAATGGAATTTCTCATTCCATCATTAGCCGAACAACGCGCAATCGCCCAAATCCTCTCCACAGCCGACGATGAGATCAAAATACTCGAACAGAAACGTTCTGCCATTGAAAAACAAAAACGCGGTCTAATGCAGAAACTCTTAACCGGCGAGATAAGGGTAAACAGATAGGAAGAGCCTATGGAAGAACAAACACAATACGGAAAACCGTCATATGGGCTGCCGAATTACCTGGAAAAAGTTCAGTCCCAGCTTCCTGCGCTGCATCTATTGATGCAGCTTGGCTGGGAGTACCTGACGCCGGAAGAGACCGTAAAACTCAGGGGAGGCCGCCTTGGTTCCACAATCCTGGAGCCGATCCTGATGGATCATATCCGTTCGCATTGCCGTTATGAATTCAAAGGCAATACCCATCTGTTTACCGAAAACGTAATTCAAAATGCCGTCCAGGCGCTTAAGGGATTCAGGGCCACCGGAGCAACGCATCAAAACGAAGAGGCCTATGACCTGTTATGCCTTGGAACCAGTGTGCCGCAGACAATCGAGGGGGATACAAAAAGCTTTACAATCGATTATATCGACTGGAAAAACCCCGCAAACAATTCATTTCACTGTACCGCGGAATACAAGGTGGAGCGGATCGGATACCAGAAGCACTTTATTCCCGACATTGTATTATTTGTAAACGGTATTCCCCTTGTTGTGATTGAATGCAAGCGATCCGCATATACCGAAGTCCAAAAGAAACCGATTGATCTTGCCATTGATCAGCTTTCCCGTTATCAGGCCAAAGACGGTATTCCACAGCTTTTTTTGTACAGTCAGATACTTTTGTCTCTGGCGCGTGACAAGGTCGAGTATGGCACAACCGGCACACCGCGGCAGTTCTGGTCTGTCTGGCGGGAAGAGCATATTGACAAGCCGGTTCAGAATCTGCTCAAACAGGCGGTTGACCGTCAAAACATGGAAATACTGTTAAGCGGGCCTTTTAAGGATGTCCGAAACGAGTATATGTCTGTCATTGAGCAGGGACGCGGGATTTATGAACAGGATCGCGCGCTCTATACCCTGTGCCGGCCGGAGCGATTGCTGGAATTTGCTTATAAATTCATCCTTTTTGATAATGGCATGAAAAAGATTGCCCGGTATCAGCAGTATTTCACTGTTCATGATATCATGAAGCGCCTTTTAAAGGCGGATTCGGATGAACCGAGACAGGGCGGCGTGGTATGGCACACCCAGGGCAGCGGAAAGTCACTTACCATGGTCATGCTGGCAAAATCGCTTGCTTTGCATCCCGACATTCCGGATCCAAAAATCATCCTTGTTACAGACCGAATCGACCTTGATGACCAGATTTGGGGCACATTTCGGGCTTGCGGACTTGAGCCGGAGCAGGCAAATACAGGCAAACGTCTTGTTGAACTTCTGATTGACCATCGCGCTCACATTGTCACAACACTTATTCACAAATTCGCGGCAGCTTCATCAAACCGGAAGTTGAAACAGGCTGACAGAAATACATTTGTCCTTATTGATGAAGGGCATCGGAGTCAATACAGCGAGCAGCATGCCCGCATGCGTTTAACCCTGAAAGGAGCCTGTTTTATAGCTTTCACGTGAACTCCCCTGGCAAGATCGGCCAAAAAAAATACATTTGCCCAATTCGGGGATCTGTTCAGGCCAGCCTACACGATTGCCCGTGCCGTAAAAGACAAGGCCGTTGTGCCGCTGCTTTATGAGGCTCGACATGTACCTCAAAAAGTAGAAAAAAAAGCCGTGGACGGCTGGTTTGAAAAAACTACATTAGGGCTTACCAAAGACCAGAAAGCAGATCTGAAAAAGAAATTTTCCACAGAACAGCAGCTTAACAAGGCTACGCAAAAAGTGCGCATGATTGCCTGGGACATAGGCCTGCACTACACGGCTGCTTATCAGGACACAGGGCTCAAGGGGCAGCTTGTTACTCCTGATAAGGAAACGGCCTTACAATATAAACAGTCCATGAATGAGTTTAATATGGTCTCAGCAGAAGTCCTTATTTCCGCTCCCTCCATGCGTGAGGGCGAAGACAAAAAGTCAGAGCCGTCCGGAACCCAGAAAGCCTTCTGGCAGGAAATGATGGACCGCTACGGAACTGAAAAAAAATATAAAAAGCAACTTATCAATGCCTTTAAGCATGGTGACAGCCCGGAAATTATCATCGTCGTTGATAAACTGTTGACCGGGTTCGATGCGCCGCGCAACACGGTGCTTTATCTTGCCCGCAAGTTAAAGGAGCATACTCTCCTTCAGGCAATTGCCCGTGTGAATCGCCTCTATGAAGGAAAGGAATACGGTGTGATTCTGGACTACAGCGGTGTTATTGAAGAGCTGGACAAAGCTATCGATTTTTATAGCCGGCTTGCCGATTATGACCGGGCGGATCTGGAAGAAACCGTTACCTGCATCGCCGATAAAGCAGCCGAATTGCCGCAACTGCATTCCAACGTGTGGGAACTTTTTCAGGAGGTAAAGGGCGCGAAAGATCCTGAAGTCTATGAAGTTCACCTTCGCGATGATAATTTGCGCAATAAGTTCTACGAACGCTTCAGCCTCTTTGCCCGAACCCTTGCGATAGCCCTGTCGTCTACCAGTTTTTTGGAGGCCACATCAGAAAAAACAATCAGACAATATAAAGCAGACCTCAAGTTTTTTCAAAATCTAAGGGCGGCCGTTACTCTGCGATATCAGGAGGTTATTGATTTTTCCGAATATGAACCTAAAATCAAGAAATTGATCGATACACATGTCGGGGCAGGTGATGTCGAACAACTTTGTCATCCGATCAACCTTCTTGATGCAAAAGAACGCCGGCAGGCACTGGAAAATAATGGCAAGAGCACAGGCGCAAAAGCAGACATGATCGCCTCTGCAACCCGGCATGTTATTGAGCAGGAAATGGGCAAGGATCCGGCATTTTATACGAAATTCTCTAAACTTCTGGAGAATGTAATTGAAGCCTTCCATAGCGACCGGCTGAAAGCGCTTGAAGCCCTTGAGAAAATAAAGGATATCTCCACGAAAGTGGTTACCCACACCGACGACGACATTCCTTATGAACTTGTCGGCAAGGATATGGCACGCCGTTACTTCGGCTGCGTGCGCGAGCCGTTAGCTGCATACGGAGCGGCAAATGAAAAGCCGGGAGCAGAGATTGCGCTTCAGGTTGTGAAGAGGTTATCTAAACACAAAATTCGCGATTGGCGCACAAATCAGGACACGCTCAATCAAATGCGGGGAGAAATCGACGACATCCTCTTTGATATGGCTGAAAAACATGGTCTTAAGCTTTCATTGGAAGAACAGGATGCAATCATTGACCGGTGCATAGAGGTAGCAATAGCAAATGAGGACTGAGGCCACAGAGCATGTTATTTATTTCGGCACTCGACAGCTCCCGTACCGCTTGCATCGTGCTGACCGTAAACGGCTGCGCATCGTCGTCTCTCCCGAGTTGACTGTGGATGTGTTTGCGCCCAGGACTGCCGATGATGAACAGATCCATTCAACTGTTCAGAAAAAAGCTCCGTGGATAACCCAAAAACTCGATAAACTGGAGTCCTGTCACCCGTTGCCGACCCCGAGGCGATACGTCAGCGGAGAAACCTTTGTTTACCTTGGACGGCAATATCGTCTTAAAGTCACAAAGGGAGCAAAACAGCCAGCCAAACTGCTGGGACGTTTTCTTTGGGTATGGGTTGA
>JAERRP010000627.1 GCA_016735415.1 Desulfobacterales bacterium
AACTAAAAGTGACGGCCGACTTGATGCCGCTGAAGCTGAAATCAAAACCGTTCTTGTCGAGGAAAGGCCTTTTGAAAGGCACACGTGCGGGGTCGCCCCCGGCGGCGTGCTGATCGATCACGGCGCCACCGGGGTAACCCAGCCCCATGACCTTGGCAACCTTGTCGTAGGCTTCACCGGCGGCATCGTCGCGGGTCTGCCCCATGAGTTCAGCGGCGGTAAAGGACGTGACGTGGTAAAGGGCGGTATGGCCACCGGACACCAGGAGGGCCACAAAGGGGAAATCAGGCGGATCCGGGTGGAGAAAAACGGAATGGATGTGGCCTTCCAGATGGTTGACCCCCACCCAGGGCACCCCGAGGCCGAAGGCGTAACCCTTGGCAAACGAAAACCCCACCAGGAGGGAGCCCACCAGGCCGGGCCCCTGGGTAACGGCGAGGGCATCGATCTGCGGACGTGTTATCCCGGCCTGGGCCAGGGCTTCCGCCACCACCGGCAGGATCATTTCGATATGCTTGCGGGAGGCCAGTTCGGGCACCACGCCGCCGTAGCGGTGATGAATATCTACTTGGGAAGCCACCACCGAAGAACGAATGCGGCGACCGTTCTCGATCACGGCCGCCGCGGTTTCGTCGCAGGAAGATTCAATACCTAAAATAATCATTTGGAATTGTGCGGGCCCCGCCCGGGACCGCTGGATTTAACCCCTCACCCCTGGCAGGGTGGGGTGTTGCGGGCCCCTTTTTCCAGCCATTTCAATATTCGCGTCAACAGCCCGCCGCGTTTGTGAGGCCGGTCGGCGCCGCGCCTATCGGCAGATTTTGAATTCATCACTGTCAATCCAGAGAATGCGCTCGGCGTCTTCCGGTCTTTTAATGACTTCGCCCACCAGGAAGGCCTTTTCTTCCATGCCTGTCAACCGGTCCAGGACCTCGCCGGATTCTTTCTCCGGGACCACGGCAATCATGCCGATGCCGTTGTTGAAGGTCCGTTTCATTTCGTAATCGGATTCCCGGCCAGCCGCCTGGAGAAAAGGAAAAATCGGCGGCACTTCCCAGCTGCCCTCGAACATCCGCAGACCGCAGGAGGTCGGAATGACCCGGATGACGTTCTCGGGAATACCCCCTCCGGTAACATGGGCCAGGCCGTGGATCTCAAAAGTGCGCCGCAGGCCTTCGATCGTAACGGCATAGATACGGGTCGGCATCAGCAGTTCCTCGCCCACCGTCCGGCCCAGTTCGGGCACCTCGTCATCAACGCCCAGCTTAAGGACGTCAAAAATAATTTTACGGGCCAGGGAATAGCCGTTGCTGTGCAGACCGCTGGAAGCAATGCCAATCAGTTTATCGCCGATCTGGGTACCGGAGCCGTCGATGATTTTACTGTTGTCCACTATCCCCACGGCAAAACCGGCCAGGTCATATTCGCCTTCTGCATAGAATCCTGGCATTTCAGCGGTTTCCCCGCCGATCAGAGCGCAACCGGCCTGCCGGCAGCCTTCGGCCACGCCGCGGATAATGGTTTCGGCCACATCTTCATCCAGCCGGCCCACCGAAAAATAATCGAGAAAAAAAAGCGGCCGGGCCCCCTGCACGCAGATGTCGTTGACACTCATGGCCACCAGGTCAATGCCCACCGTGTCGTGACACCCGGTCAGAAAGGCGATCTTGAGTTTGGTGCCGACCCCGTCGGTGGAACTCACGAGTACCGGTTTTTCGATCTGGGCCAGATTGAGTGCGAAAAGTCCGCCGAAACCGCCGATTTCCCCCATGACGCCGGAGCGCGGTGTGGATTTGGCGATGTCCTTGATGCGGTCCACCAGTCGATTGGCCTTGTCGATATCAACCCCGGCCCCTGCATACGTCAACTCTTCCGCCATTGTTTATTCTCCCGTCTGTCACCCTTCATGCGCCCATGCGCCGCTCTGGACCCGCTGCAACCAACACGTCCATGTGGTTATCAGATAAGCTAAAACAAAAATTTTGACAAGCCCTCACCGATATTGTAACTCAACTCCTTGACCCGTAACTTGCCGATTCCGCGGCAGGACCAACGTTTGTGCGCGTTTATTCCCGGATGATCGCTTATCGTTGGGGAAAGCGAAGGTAGCAACAGACCTGGCCCGACGAACGCGGGGATCGCCAACGCACGCAAAAGTCT
>JAERRP010000089.1 GCA_016735415.1 Desulfobacterales bacterium
CTTCCGCCTGGATGACACGAAAAAAACGCCGATTCGGAAAGAAGTGGTGATTCGCAAAATTGAAGGCTTTGACCTGGGGGTTCAGTTTCTGTCGATTGAAGCCGGCAACTCATCGGATAAAGCCATCGGGTTTTATCTGATGTGATCGAAGCGCCGTACCGGTTTTTGTACCGCCGGCGCGAAGGCCTCCGGTGTGCCGTCAGGAACCGATAGGCGTTGATTAGAGGCGGTCAATATGGGTGTTTGTCCTTACTGCGGCGAAGTGCACAATGTCGGTTTCGTGGCTACCCGGCTGGCCGGTACGGACGGGGTTTCACTGGAAACCGAGAAGTGGTCCAAAGTATTCCAGCAGCAGGGTTTCAACTGCTATTTCTTTGGCGGTGAACTGGACACCCCGCCCGACCGAAGCTACCTGGTCCCGGAAGCGCATTTCCACCATCCCCAAATTATGGAAATCTACCAGAGTTGTTTCGGGGTCAAAAAACGCAGCATCCATGTTACGGAGAAAATCCAGCGCTGCAAAATGATTCTCAAGGAGCATCTGTATCGTTTCATCGAAACATTCGATCTGCACCTGATCGTGACCGAAAACAGCTTGACGATCCCGCTGAACCTGCCGCTGGGCCTGGCCCTGACGGAATTTATATCCGAGACTTCCATTCTGACCATCGCCCATCATCACGATTTCTTCTGGGAACGACAGCACTTCCTGATCAACGCCGTGTGGGAATACCTGAACATGGCCTTCCCGCCGCACCTGCCGTCCATCCACCATGTGGTCATCAATACATCGGCCGATAACCAGCTGAGCCTGCGGACCGGGGTTTCCTCGACCGTCATTCCCAACGTGATGGATTTTGAAAATCCGCCCGGCCCGGTGGATGCGTATGCATCTGATGTGAGGGCCAGTCTGGGGATCGCCGATGACGAACTCTTCGTTCTTCAGCCGACCCGCGTCGTCAAGCGCAAGGGCATCGAGCATGCCATCGAACTGGTGCTGCGACTCAACCGCAAAGCCAAGCTGGTCATTTCGCATGCTTCCGGTGACGAAGGTTATGATTACGAGGAGCGCATCCGTAAATACTCCAAAATGATGGGCGTGGACACCTGCTTCGTTTCAACGATCATCAACGAGGAAAGAGGGCTGACTGCCAACGGCCGTAAAATCTATACCCTTAAGGATATCTATCCCCATGCGGACCTGGTGACCTATCCCTCCAACTTCGAGGGCTTCGGCAACGCCTTCCTGGAAGCGATTTACTTCCGCAAGCCCATCGTGGTGAACACCTATTCGATCTATCAGATGGATATCAAACCCAAGGGCTTCGATGTGATCGAAATCGACGGCTACGTCAACGATGAAGCCATTCGTAAAACACTTGAAATCCTCGATAACCCCGACCGGCGGGACGAAATGGTGGCCCGCAATTACGAAATCGCCACCAAATGCTTTTCCTATCTGGTGCTGCGCCGCAAACTGGTCAACCTGATTTTCGACTGCATCGCCTGCTGGGTATAGCCGGCGGAAATTCATCCAATTTTTCTATGGCTTCCGTCCCCATATGTGGTATTGAAAGCGCTTTCTGCTTTTCAGGCTGATATATTCGCAATGGTGCCTGTGGGAGTGATATGCTTTACGCAAATGAAGGTCGGGCGGTTCTGAAAGAAGGTTTGCAGAAAGGTGGCCGCGGCACCCTCTGGATGCTTAAAATTCTGGTGCCGATTTCTTTTTTCACTTTTCTGATCGACAGCAGCGGTATTCTGGGCCGCCTTGACCACTGGCTGGAGCCGGCCATGGGATTGTTTCATCTTCCGCCTTCCGCCGCTCTGCCGCTGATAGCGGGTCTGCTGGCCGGTATTTACGGGGCCATCGCCGCTATGGGCGTTCTCGATTTCAGCCTGACGGAATCGATCCTGATGGCGGTTTTTCTGCTGATCTCGCATGCCCTGCCCCAGGAAAGCCTGGTGCAGGCACGATCCGGGATGCGTTTTTTCAAAGCCACCCTGGTCCGCTTGGCCGCCTCCGTGCTGGTCACCTTTCTCCTTGCGCGCGTTCTGTCCATAGACAGCAGTGCCGTCATGCCCGTGGCCGAAAACGTGTCCGCTTCCGTGTCGTTTGCGTCGCTTCTGGGCGTCTGGGTGTGGGATACGGCTCAGCTCTGCCTCAAGATCCTGGTGATCATCACGGCCATGATGGTTTTGCTGGCCTGGCTGCGGGCCGTCGATCTCATCCCGGTGCTGGCACGTATGTTGAATCCGTTGTTACGTGTTTTGGGCCTGAATCGGTCGGTGGGAATCCTGTGGCTGACGGCGGCGGTTTTCGGCCTGTCTTACGGGGCGGCCGTCATTGTCGAGGAGACCCGGGAAGGGCACTACGCTCAAGCAGACATTCGACGTCTGCCCCTCTCGATTGGCATCAACCATGCCATGATCGAAGACCCGCTTCTGTTTCTGGCGATGGGGATTCCGGCTTTTTGGCTGTGGGGGCCGAGGCTTGCGGCGGCCATTGCGGTGGTCTACCTTGACCACTTGTGGTGTCGCTTCCGCGCCAGGCGGCCGCAGCGTGAGGCGCCGCTACCGCACGGCGACCAGCGGGCCCTGTAGAGCGCCATCTTTCTGTTTTCATGTATTTTATCATAA
>JAERRP010000631.1 GCA_016735415.1 Desulfobacterales bacterium
CCCCGCCCCATGAAAGCTATAAAATCGCCGACGATAACAAGTCTACCATGGAGGCCTGCCCGAATCTCGGGATCGACAGCCCCCGTATTTTCAGTGATACGGCCGCGGAAACGTACCTGGGAGGCGGCAGCACCGCTTTGCTGGTCGTCAAGCCGCGAAAGGACATCGGCGCCGGTCGGGGGGTTTATTATATCAGCAGCCTGAATTCGTTTTGGGTCGCCAGGAAAAAAGTCGAAGCGCAATGGGGGGACTACGTGATCCAGGAGTACATCCCGGGCGGGACCTCCAATATGCGCACGGTGAACTTGCTGTTCGATCGGCAGAGCCAGCTGGTGGCCTATTTCACCACCCGCAAGATTCGGCAGTGGCCGAATACCGGTGGTATCAGCGCTTTGAGCATCAGTACCCTCGATACCGAACTGGTTGCAAAAGTACTTCCATTTTTCAAAAAATACGGCTGGAAAGGGTTGGCCGAAGTCGAGTTGAAGGTTGACGATCGCGATCAAAAGGCCAAACTCATTGAAATCAATCCACGCGTATGGGGTTATTTTGGATTCCCGATCTGTTGCGGCGTAAACTTCCCTATGATTTATTGTTACGCGGCCATGGGGCGATCGTTGCCGCACAACGGGATCGGTCGCTACCGTGTGGGGCTGAAGTACCTCAATCCTTTTGCCTATTTGAAAGCGGCCTTTGAGGATTTGCGTGGGAGCGCCGACAAATGGGGTTGGTTACCACGCCTGATGGGAGAACTCCGGGGGGAAAAAGTCGGCAATTACCAGGATTTCAAGGATACCCGCGCGATCATCGCCAAGATCCTTTATGAAATGATGACGGGACGCGCCCGGGGCAACCATCGAAGGAGCCGACGTCTTTGATACCGTCTTGTTGTGGGGATGAGTCGAGCGATGTTGGGTACTAAATACTGGCACCTGGTCGCACTGATGCGAAATGAGAGAAGATCACTGGATGACCTTCTTCATCGGCAGATGACCAAATTGCAGCGTTTGTTGGCGCATGCCTATCGCCATGTTCCGTTTTATCGCCAAAAATACAAACAGGCCGGCTTCCGCCCGGGGGATATCAGGACGCTCGACGATTTGCAGCGCCTGCCCATTATCAGTAAAGCGGATTTTCATGGGCGGCCGGGTATGGATTACATCGATCAGAGAATTGACCCCCACAAGGCATTGATGCCCATCAGGACATCCGGATCGAGCGGCCAAACCTTAAAATTTTTTATCGATCAGGACTATGACCAATTTCGAAAAGCCCAGTTTCTGCGTCCCTATATTACCAATGGGCAAAAAATGATCGATCGGGTCGTATCCTATACGGGGCGGCCACGGCAACGGAAAAAATTTTTCGAGTATGCTTCGCTTCTGAGGGAGAAACAGATCACCTCGCACCTGGATCCGGAACTTCATCTCGAGATCCTCCGGCAGATAAAACCAGCCATTGTCAGAGGGTACCCATCGGTTTTAGCGCTTATCGGCACTAAAATCCTTGAGCAGGGACCGCTCGTCCGTTACCCTCGACACATATTTACGGATTCGGAACTGCTGACCCCGGCCATGCGACGATCGATTGAGACGGCTTTCAGGCGCAAAGTGGTGGACATATACGGGACGCTGGAAACAGACAATATCGCCTACGAGTGTGAACAGCACTGCGGCTACCACATGGCCATCGACTGTGTGATCATGGAGTTCGTCGAAAATGGCCGGCCCGTTGAACCGGGCGCAGCCGGAGAAATCGTGTGCACCGTTCTGGAAAATTACGCAATGCCGTTTATACGCTACCGCTTGAACGATTTCGGTATTTACAGCGCCAAGCCCTGTTCCTGCGGGCGACAATTCCCTTTGATGACGGGACTGCAGGGCCGAACCCATGACTATGCCGTCACCCGGACGGGGCAGCGGATATCTTCCACAACCCTCCTGGCAGAGATGGATCGCTTTGCCGACAGCATCGACGCCTTCCAGATCGTACAGGAAGATTTCGACCGGTTTAAACTGGTCCTGATCCCCGGGAAAGAATATGGTCGATCCGTGACGGAACAGATTCAATCAAGCTTTGTCAGCTTGTTTCCCGATGCGGTCGTTCGCATAGCATTCAGCGAACGCCTTCAGCAGGAAGGATCCGGGAAAGTCATGCCTTTTAAATCCCTGGTAGGCGGCGACAAGGCTGAAATGTTATCGGGACACCATGAAAGCTGAGCGGCTGATTTTCAAAAACACCTTGACCCTCGGCATCGGGAAAGCGGTCGGTGATATCGCGACGTTCCTTTTCCTGATCTATTTCAGCCGGTCATTCGGCCAGGACGCGTTAGGCCAGTATGCCTTTGCGATGGCGACCGGCGGACTCTTGTCGGTTTTCGTCAGCCTGGGTTTGAATACCTACGCCATTCGTGAAATCAGCAAGGATACCCGGCGCGGTCCTGAATTTGTGGGGCAGCTGTTTGTCCTGCGGGCGGTTTGTGCCCTTTGCTGCTGGGGCCTGCTCTGGCTTATCGCTCTGGCGATCGGCAGCCGCCCGGAGACCCGGCAGATTCTCCTCATCATCGGCGCTTATCATTTTCTACAGAAGCTCATCGGCATTTTCAATGCGGGGTTCATGGCCCATGAGGAAATGACGTACCCGGCCATCCTGGGCATACTCGGACGAATGATCATTCTATCGGCGGGGTCGGTGGGGATTTACTATTCGCTGGCGCCTGCGTTGACCTTGAGCGTATACCCGCTGAGCGCAATTATCGTTCTGGCAGCTTCCTTTTCGATATTTCGGATTCGCCACGGCCGGCCGGCTTTCCGGTTCCATTACCGGTTTTTAAAAACAGCCGTGCGCCAGGCCAGTCCATTTCTGGGCATCATGATTCTGGCGCAATTCTATGATCGGATCGGCCTTATCATCCTGACCTTTATGCAGGGCGAGGCCGTTGCGGGGATTTTCATGGCCGGTGATCGTTTACTGGCGACCATCAACGGTTTCTCAGCGGTTTTTGCGACAGCCCTGTAACCTTCCGTGTCCAGATTATCGATGGAGAAAAAGGAGGATCTGGAGCCCCTCTGTGCCTGTGCCTTGCGGATGGTTTTTATTTTTCTTTTTCCGCTGGCGTCCCTTCTC
>JAERRP010000080.1 GCA_016735415.1 Desulfobacterales bacterium
GGTTCTTTTTTCCGAAGGGGTTTTGGACAGAATTTCGTCCAGGTCTTCCAAAAAACCCATGGTGAGCATTTCATCGGCCTCATCGAGAACCACATAATCGATGTGCTTCAGGTTGACGATGCCCCTGCGAATCAGGTCCAGGAGCCGGCCCGGAGTGGCCGAGATAATCTGAGCGCCGTTTTTGATCTGCCGGATTTGCGGTTCCATGCCGGCGCCGCCATAGATTGCGACGATTTTCGCATTTTTGATGTATCGGCTGTAGCGGGTCAAATCCTTTGAGATCTGCACGCACAGTTCACGGGTGGGACACAGGATCAGGCCTTGAACCCGGTGTTTTGAAAAATCGATCAATTGGAGCAGGGGCAGGCCGTATGCCGCTGTTTTACCGGTTCCGGTCTGGGCCAGACCCACCAGATCCCGGTGGCCTTCAATAATGGCGGGAATGGCTTTTTCCTGTATGGGTGTGGGTTCGTTAAAACCTAATTTTTGAACGGCTCTGATGAGATGTGGCGCTAAGCCTAAAGTTTCAAAATCCATATAATATAACGCTAAACCTTTCGTTTGTTGGAATCCGGATGCGGAGTTTAAGCACACGGCATTCAGTTTGTTGACAAATTTAAAACTTTTTAAAATATAACATATCTAAGCAAAAGTCAATGCCAATTTCAAATTTTTGGTAATTCCATGTTAATTGTTGATAAATTCTAACATGATGGCTACTTTTTACCCCTTGACTCATCCCCTCAATTCTCATAAACTCCGAATGCTTAAATACAGGCCTATTATTCCAGTCCCTTCCGAAAAGGAGATGAGTGAGATGCTGCAAAACAAGGTAGGATACGATATTATCCAGAAAATCGGTGGTGTATCAACAATCGAAGCGGCCAACGGGGTTTTTGAAAAACAGATGGATGCGGTCAATCTGACCAATATCCGGAAAATCAAGAATGCTGAGGCCCTTCTGAAGATCGCGAACGCCATTGTCATGTGCCGGCCCGATGACATTTTCGTAAATACCGGTTCAAAAGAAGATCTTCAAAGGGTCAATGAGATGTCCCTGAAAAAGGGCGAAGAAGCGAAGCTGACCATGGAAGAACACACCATCCATTTCGATCTGGCGGCGGAACAGGGCCGGATTATCGACCGCACGTTTTATATCGCCAATCCGGGCGAGGAAATCAGTTCACTGGCCAATCGAATGGACCGGGATGATGCCTTAAAAGATGTGCAGGAGAAGATGACCGGCATCATGAAAGGTAAAACCATGGTGGTCGGTTTTTACAGTCGCGGTCCCGTGGGTTCCCCGGGTTCCAACCCGGCCATTGAAGTCACCAGTTCGCTGTATGTGTCCCACAGTGCCGAACTCCTCTACCGGAATGTTTTTGACCGCTTTGACGAAGAAGTGGCGCGGCAGGGCCATTTTTACGCCAACATTCACAGTGAAGGCCTGAATCGAACCGAAGACCTGCCCAATGCCCGCGTCTTCATGGACCGCAGTTTTCAGACCACCTACAGCATGAACTGCACCTATGCCGGCAATACCCTGCTGCTGAAAAAGGGAAATCACCGTTTTTCCGTGGACAAGGCCGTTTATGCCAACCGGGGCAATGAGCTGGCGGAACATATGTTCATCACAGGAATCGACGGTCCCGACAAAAAGCGGACGACCTGGTTTGCGGGGGCGGCCCCCAGTGGTTGGGGCAAAACCACCACTGCCATGGCCGGTGCGCACTTTCTGGGGGATGATCTGGCCCAGATGTGGATTGCCGATGACGGCAGCGTTCGGTCCGTCAACCCGGAAGCGGGTATTTTCGGGATCGTGGAAGATGTGAACCGGGACGGGGACCCGCTTTTGATGGATTGTTTGCGAAAACCCGGCACCGAGGTGATTTGGTCCAACGTCCTGATCGATGACGACAAGGTCCCCCACTGGGTGGGCAACGATGAGACGCCGCCCAAAAAGGGATTCAACTTCCAGGGGGCATGGGAAGAGGGGAAGGTGGATGAAAACGGCAAGCCCGTTCCCATGAGCCACCCCAATTCAAGATGCACCTTGAAGGCAACGGCCCTGGCCAATTGCTCGGACCGGTTTGAAGATCCGGCGGGCGCGGAGACCAGCGTTATTACCTACAGCGGCCGGGACGGCGATACCATGCCGCCGGTCTGGCTGGCTGTTACACCGGATCATGGGGTGGTCATCGGCGCGTCCATTG
>JAERRP010000825.1 GCA_016735415.1 Desulfobacterales bacterium
GTATCATCCATAACGATTCTGCCGGTTTCCATCACATAGGCATAAGGCGCAATAATCAGGGCCAATTTAACATTCTGTTCAACCAGAAGGATGGAAATTTTTTCCTCCCGATTTAGCTTGGTAACGATATTAAAAATTTCATGAATCAGCATGGGCGCGAGCCCCATGGAGGGCTCATCCAGCAATACCAGTTTGGGCTCGGTCATCAAGGCCCGCCCCACAACAGCCATCTGCTGTTCGCCGCCGCTGACAAAGCCGGCGGTTTCATTCCTCTTCTCAAGAAGCCTTGGAAAGTAATGGTACACCATCTGAAGGCCGTCTTTTACCGATCCGGTTTTTCTAAGGTGCGCGCCCACCTTGAGGTTTTCCTCAACGGTTAGGTGTTCAAAAACTTTTCTCCCCTCAATCACCTGAACGATTCCGGCCTTGGCAATTTTTGCGGCCCTTTCGTGATGAATGGGCTTTCCCTCATATTCAATGCTGCCATCGGTCACTTCCCCATCTTCGGTTTTTAACAGACCGGAAATGGCTTTTAGGGTCGTGCTTTTCCCTGCGCCGTTGGCGCCCAGAAGCGCCACAATTCCACCGCGGGGAACCTCGATTGAAACGCCCTTGAGCACCAGAATAACCTCATGGTACTTGACCTCTATGTTCTTGATCTTAAGGATTGCCTCTGATGTCTCCAAGACTTTACCTCCAAACGTGATGGTTTTGACCGGCAGTTTGATGAAAGGGCATAAACAAAATTAATAGCCGAAAAAGCCGCCTTCTTTTTCGGTTTTATTCCAAAGATCAGGCCATCTTTTCTTCAAATCCACATCCGCAACTATTTGAAATTTCCCGCCTTTCCATTCCTGCACGCGACACCCGGTGGCCGGACGATGATCCGTCGCGGTAAAGCTGATGGGAGCGGCGCCCAGACCAATATCGAAATTGCGCATGGTTTCAAAACCTTCCTTCATAATGGCCGGACCACAACCTTTCTTGGTCAGATCAACACCCTTGGCGTCCGCCCGTTTCAAAGCCTCCCAAATAAGCAACGCGTCTCCCCATGCCTGAATCGTTCGATTGAGCCTTTTCCCCAAAGGCACGCCCGGGCTGTATTTTTCCGCCGATGACACCGCCAGGTCCATATTCTTTACGTTCTCGCCGAAAAACGCGCACGGCGTTGCGCCCATAACGCCTTCGGCCGCTTCACCCGCCAAACGGGGCAGATTCTCATCAAACCCCCAGTTATCAACAATCCAATCCGCGCCCAACTCCAGGGCATAGGCGTCCCGAACCGTTGTGGCCACGCTCATGGTCGTGTTTCCGTGCCAGAGCACATCCGGTTTGAAGGATTTCAGGGCCATCACCTGGCTCTTGGCATCCAGAGCAAAAAGGGAAACATCCTGATCCGGTCCGATTTCGAAGCCCAATAATTTGGCCTGGTTTTTGATGGCCTTGATGGGCGCCGAGCAGTAGGGCGACGCAAACATATAGCAGCAGGCAAACCGGGGTTTTCGCTTTCCGAAATCAGGATGTTTGGCCCATTTTTTGTCGAACCACGCCGTGAGGCATGATCGAGCATTGGTGGAATAATCCGACGCAAAAAAGAGATTGTACGGTGTCTTTGCAGGATTCGTCAAATGAGCCGAATAGGACGCGGACACATAGGGAATCTTATCCTTGTTGACGGTAGCGGAAAGGGCTTCCGTATCGCCGGTTCCCCACCCCATAATCGCAACGCATCCGATACGCTTCAACATCTTGTATTTCGTGATGGCCTCGGGAATGCGGTAACCGTAATCAAACCAGGTGTACTTGATTTTTTTCCCGTTTACGCCCCCCTGGCTGTTGATGTATTTGAAAGCATCCGCCATGCCGATAGCATAATCTTTCCCCCCATCCGAGGTAGCGCCGGTGCAGTCCATAATACCGCCGATCCGAATCTGCTTTGCCGCTGCAACCGTTGAAAAAGCCGCAATAAGAACCACTGCCAGCAACAACACCCACAGTTTTGTCAACATACCCTTTTCCATAAATCTCTCCTCCTTCTTAATTTATAAGAACCTCACATCAAATTTTACCATCGACGATAAACAGCAGCACACCCCCTTTCTTCAAAACCGACCCATACGAACCCGACACATACCAGGCAACAGGTCCTGAATGCAGGCCAATTCTCCACTCTAATAGGAAAACGGCCAGAGATTAAAATAATTCTTGGCCTGCCACCAACGATAGGCAAGTCCGTTGGGTTCGTAAATCAAAAAACCGCAAATTGCCAACCCAAATGCCATATCCTTAACGTAAGCAAAATCCATCAACAGATTCGGAAAATACTCCGACATGGGAATGACGGCCAGTTGAAGCAGCTCCATCACCACCACCATAAAGACTGAACCAAGAACAGCCCCCTGAATCGAACCCACCCCTCCAATGAGAATCACGCCCACCAGCCACAGGCTTAAGAACCACGGAAAGTGTTCCGGGCTCAGGGCTGCGGTATTGCAAACCCAGAAAGCGCCGGCAATCCCGGCCATGAATCCCGCCACAAAGAAGGCCAGCAGCTTGTACCATATAATATTAATCCCCAACGCTTCCGCGGCGATGTCGTTGTCCCGAATGGCCACCCATGCCCGGCCCGGCTTGGAACGGAGCAGGTTGGCCAGAACGATAATCATCAGCGCCAGCAGAATCGCCATCACCAAATAGATGCTCAACTCGTTGTCGATGACCCAGGGTCCGATTTTGATGATGCCCGGCGGCAGGGAAAAGGCCTGTCCCCTCCCACCGATCTGGCTGATATATTGGGTCAAAATGAAATCCACCGTGATAAATTGCGCGGCCATAGTGGTTAAAATCAGGTAAAACCCTTTGACCTTGGCTGACGGCAGTCCAAACAGCACACTCCAGAGCCCGGCGACAACACCCGCCGCAATAATGCTCACGGGATAAGCGAGCCCCGCATCCACCATGAACCGGGGCCAGGGGAACTGCAACACCAGCATGGTGCTGGTATAAGCACCCACCGCAATAAAGGCGGCATGTCCCAATGTCAGAAGCCCCGTATATCCGATGAGCAACTGGACCCCAAGCGCGCCCATGGCGGTGTACCCCACCATGGTGGCCACGCTCATCCAGTATTCATCAAAAAAGAGGGGAATCCCCACAAAAACAATCAGCAAAAGCAGGATCATCTTCCCCTTGATGAATTTGGACTGCCACCATCCCTGATCTTCTTTGTAATTCTGATGGTAATCACCGCAAGGCAACCATACGCTGCTCATACGACCTCCCCCTTTTCCAAAATTTCAACTTTCAAATCTCAAATTCGCTACACTCTCTCAATTCGCTCCCAACCCCATAAACCATAGGGCTTGAAGAGGAGAAAAACAGCCATGAAAACAAAAGGTACGATTTCTTTTACGCCTCCTGGAAAATACTGATCGAGGTAAGTGCCTGAAAAATTCTGAAGCAAG
>JAERRP010000798.1 GCA_016735415.1 Desulfobacterales bacterium
CAACCTGGTTCAGATTGCCCACAACGTGGTTATCGGAGAGCATTCCATCATTGTGGCGCATGCGGGGATTTCGGGGAGCTCTCAGCTAGGGAGGGGCGTGGTTATCGGAGGGCAGGTCGGCGTGATTGACCACGCAGAGATTGGGGATGGCGCCATGGTGGCCCCCCAGTCGGGTGTGGCAAAGTCGATTCCTGCCGGAGGGGTATTTTCCGGTACGCCTGCCGTCCCGCACCGTCTCTGGCTCAAAAACACGGCCATGATCGCCAGACTGCCCCGGTTGGGTGATCGCCTTCGGGACCTGGAGAAAAAGGTTCGGGAACTGGAACAACGGACGGATGACGGAGGACGGACGACAGATGACGGATGACAAAGTAGGGGATGGCCTACGTGCCTGCCCATCGGTGGAACTTCCCTTGACATACAACGAAATCGCGGGAATTCTTCCCCACCGCTATCCGTTTTTGTTGGTGGACAGGATTATCGAGCTGGAGTTGAGTAAAAGGGTGGTGGGTATAAAGAATGTAACCATTAATGAACCTTTTTTTCAGGGGCATTTCCCGGGTGAGCCTATTATGCCGGGAGTCCTTATTATTGAGGCCATGGCGCAGGCGGGTGGGATCATGGCGCGTTTGTCCATCCCCGGCGTCATGGAAAAAGAAAACCCCGATCCTATCCGTTTTGTGGCCATGGACAAAGTGAAATTCAGAAAACCGGTGGTTCCCGGTGACCAGATCCGACTTGAAATCGAAGCCCTGAGAACCGGCTCAAAGGTATGGAAGGTGGCGGGAAAATCCCTCGTGGACGGTCATCTGGTCGCCGAGGCGGTTATGGTGGCAACCATTGGGTAATTTAACAGACATTCACCCTTTAGCGGCGGTAAGTCCCCATGCGCGGATCGATTCGGGCGTCAAGGTCGGTCCGTTCAGCAGTGTGGGTGACCATGTGACCATTGGCTGTGATACCGAGATCGGGGCTCATGTGGCCATTGAGGGCCATACGACCATAGGGAAGCGGAACCGGTTTTATCCTTTCTCTTCTATCGGCACACCGCCCCAGGACGTGGGTTATGGTGATGAAGAGACACGCCTGATTATGGGCGATGACAATACCGTCAGAGAATATGTCACCATCAATCGCGCCACTACCAAGGAGGAATGGGAAACCGTTGTTGGAAACCATAACTATTTGATGGCGTATGCCCATGTGGCCCACGACTGTCAGCTGTCGGATTGGGTGATTCTGGGCAACGGCGCTACGTTGGGCGGGCATACCCATATCGGAGAGTACGCCATTTTAAATGCTTTTCTGGCGGTTCAGCAGTTTGTGAGAATCGGCGCCCATGCTTTTCTGGGTGCCAAAGCGGGAATTGATCGCGATGTCCCTCCCTATATGATCACCGCCGGCCCAAGGGCCAGACTTTACGGCGTCAACCAGAGGGGCCTGAAAAGAAGAGGCTTTTCTCAGGAGACCATCGATGTGCTGAAAAAAGCGTACCGGATTTTGTGGCGGGATCACAAACGGCTGGATATGGGCATTTTGCAGGTCAAGCAAGAGCTGGAGATGATACCGGAGTTGAAGATCCTTCTGGATTTCCTGGCTGGGTCAAAACGAGGGGTGATTCGGTGATGTCGGCCCCGGATAAAACCATCGGGCTGATTGCAGGAGGCGGGCAGTTCCCGCTGCTGGTGGCGGATGCGGCAAGAAAGCAGGGAACGCGTGTGGTGGCCGTGGCCCACCATGGTGAGACGGATGCCGCTTTATCGGATAAGGTGGATGAGATCGTATGGATCAAACTGGGCCAGTTGGGTCAACTCATCAAGACGTTTAAGAAATTCGGTGTCAGTAAGGCGCTGATGGCGGGTTCCATTGCCAAGAAGAAGATGTTTGAAATGCGTCCCGATCTTAAGGGGCTTGCCATTATGAGCAAACTGGCGATCTTTCATGACGATGATATTCTCCGCTCGGTAACAGAAGAATTTGCCAAGGAGGGCGTTGAGATTGTCAGCTCAACCCTTTTTATGCCGGATCTTCTGGCCTCTGAAGGGTGTATGACCAAACGACAACCTACCAAGGATGAATGGACGGATATTCGCTTCGGCTGGAAGATTGCGAAGGAGTTGGGTCGCCTGGATATCGGGCAGAGCGTTGTGGTGAGGAAAAAGACGGTTTTAGCGGTTGAGGCAATGGATGGTACTGATGCCACGATTCTTCGCGGGGGCGCACTGGCCAGAGAAAAGGCTGTTGTGGTTAAAGTCAGCAAGCCTACGCAGGATCTTCGTTTTGACGTGCCTTGTGTCGGGATGGAAACCATTGCTGTAATGTCTCGGATTAAGGGCGCTGTTTTGGCTGTGGAAGCGGGACGTACGCTGATGTTTGATAAGCAGGAGATGGTGAAAGCGGCGGACAGGGAAAAGATTGCGGTGGTTGCTGTTGAAAGCTCTCCAGGAGATAAGTGTAAAAATGGATAAACTTAGAGTCGCGGTGATCGGTGTGGGTCATCTGGGCGAGTATCATGTTCAGAAGTATAAGGCTCTGCCCGATGTGGAACTTGTAGGTGTTGTGGACGTGGACGCAAAACGCGTAAACGAGATTGCCGGCCGATATGATACAACCGCCTACAATGATCACTCCCGCATTCTATCACAGGTTGATGCTGTGAGCCTGGCTGTTACCACCGAGATGCATTTTGAAGTGGCAAAAGATGTGTTGGCAAACAATGTTCACATGCTCATTG
>JAERRP010000491.1 GCA_016735415.1 Desulfobacterales bacterium
CCCAGAAAGCGCTGGAGGTCATGGAACGCAGACAACGGCAGTATCAGCAGGATTTGAAAAGTAAAATGCAGAACGATGGGGCCGCGGACGAGCTTTTTCTATACCATCGCTATTTAGGTCGCCTGGGAAAAGAAATCAGCTCGCAGGCCGGCCTGGCAAATGAGCTCGAAGCCGAAAAAGAAGAAAAACGCGCCCAACTCCTCGTGGCCCTTAAAAATCGTAAGATCATTGAGAGACTCAAAGAGCGCTATCTGGAAACGGAAGCCCGCAAGACGCGCGATCAGGAACAGAAGCTGCTGAACGAAGTGGCCGCGAACCGCTACCTGGCAGGCCGGGTTAATCCGTGCGGCTGAAAAACGGAAAGCGGCACATCCTGCCGGTTGTGGCAGAAAATGCCGTGCGAATGATCGCCATCAAAATGCCCGTCCGTTGGATTTCAATGCGGATGGAAGGTGAAAGGGCGTTGAAATGGCCTTTTGCCGATAGGCCTGCTATCCGGTCGCTTCGATCAACCCGTGGCACATTTTATGCTTACTCCCTTTGCAACCTTAATGTGTCTCAATAGAAAGGATGCCGATCTTGAACGCTGTGCCCACCATGCCGATTCAAGCTGAATTACCCGTCACCGGATTAAAAACCGACGTCCAGCGTGGAAGTGAGCCAGGCACACCCGCGGGGGATGATCCGCAAAGCTTCATGTCGACCCTGCGAAAAGTCAAAGAAGAAGTACAGACGCGTAAACCGGGCGGAAAACCCGTCGATGCCGAAGGGGATGGGTTTTCGACCGGGGAGGCGACGCTGAATCTTGTGGAAGGGGAAACCGAAGACTCCCAGACAGTCCCGGTTGCTCCGGAAAATCTGTTGTATTCAGAGGCCCCTCCGACAACGCCTGCGGGGGAAGGAATTGCAGCCGAGACGGCAGCACCGGTCGGGAATCCGGCACCATTATTGGAGGAGGGTGTTGCGCCCACCAACGCCGAGGCCGAGACGGTAATGCCGGTCGGGAATCCTGCGCCACTATTGGCGGAAGGTGTTGCGCCCACCGAGGCCGAGGCCGAGACGGCATCACCGGCTGGAAATTCTACACCCTTATTGGAAGAAAGTGTTGCGTCCACCGACGCCAGGGCCGAGATGGAAACCGGGAGGACACCCGCCCGACCGGCCGCACTGATCCCGCCTGACGACGGGAAAAAGATTACGTTTCCCGGTTCATCGGATCGCGATGCTTCTGATAAGAACGACCACCTGACGCCCGCGCGAATGGTTATGACAGAAAAGATCGTGCCATCGGAAGACAGACATCCGGAGCAAGCCGATTTACCGGATGGGTTTGAAGACCTGCTTCGGCCACAGACCGCGGCAAAGAATGCGACAACTGCAAACGCAACCCGATCGGCCGATGGGAACAGCAGTCAGGGAACAGCGGACACCCGCCCGGAAACACACATTCTGGCCGGGGTCCTCGCGCGCGAGCAGGATAAAACCGTACCAACACCGCCGAACAGTGTCGGAAATGCCAAAGTGATTGCGGAAGCGGCCACCGGGATGCAGACACAACCGACGGACGGGGAAATAGCGGAGGAAACCAACCTGCGCCCAGCGCCGTCTGAAACAACCGCGGATCCGAATCGTATTGTCCGACCGGCACGGTTGGACGTCGAATCCCGCCCGGATGGGGTCGCCCCGGTCGACAGGAACGCTCCCGCAGCCCTGAACAGGGCATCCCAATCGCTTTTTGTCGAGAAGGAAACCCCGCTGCCGGCGGAATCCTTTCGCGAGAACAACATCACCCGGATCGTCGAGCGCATGACGGTCAGCATCCGGGGCGATCAGTCCGAAGCCCGTATTGCGCTCAAGCCTGATCACCTGGGCAGCATTCGGCTCCAGATCGCCACCGAAAACAACACCGTCAGCATCAAAATCATAACGGAATTTTCAATGGCCCGCGATCTGCTGGAATCCCATCTGCCCCAGTTGAAGACGGAACTGCAGCAGCAGGGCTTGAAAATAGAGGAATTCAATGTATCGCTGGCCGAAGATCAGGATAATCTTCAACGCGACGGTCGCCGGCATGAAGAGGCCAGACCGGGCCGGTTTTTTCCCGGGGCGCGTGAAAAAAGCACTGATCGGCCAGACCCTGAAAAGCTGGGCGACAGCCTGAGCGACCGGCGCAGAAAATCGGTGGGCATTGACTTCTTCGCCTGATAAAAAGATGTGCCATTGCAGGTGGATCAACCGCTTGATGAAGATACAGGAGAAATAAAATCATGAGCATATCGGGTGTCGAAGCCACAATGCACGCCGCCGCCGGCGATCAAACATCCAAACCGGGAGAACTCGGCCGGGATGATTTTCTGAACCTGCTGGTCACGCAGCTGCAGCACCAGGATCCCTTGAGCCCCATGGACAGCGCCGATTTCACGGCCCAACTGGCCCAGTTCAGTTCACTGGAACAGTTGAGCAACATGAGCGGTCAACTTAAGGAGCTGGTCCAGTCCCAGACCGTTTTTACCAATTCACAGGCCGTCGGTTATATCGGGCATACCGTGCTGTCCGGCGGCAATGCCTTCGCACACGACGGGAGTGCGCCCGCGACCCTGTCGATGGATCTCAAGGAACCGGCCCAGAATGTCTTCATGAGCGTTTACGACCCCACGGGCGCTTTTGTGGCCTCGTTTGAAACCGGTTCCATGCCGGCCGGAAGACAGACGACCATGTGGAACGGCCAGGATCACAACGGCAACCCGCTTCCGGGTGGTTCCTATCGTTTCGAAGCCGTGGCCGTCGATGCCAACGGCGGCGAAATCGAGGTGCACCCCCTCAGTCGCGGCCGGGTAGACGGCGTGGCCTTTAGAAACGGCGCCGCGCTTCTCATGCTCGGGGACCGTGAAGTCAGGATGGCCGACGTGATCGAAGTGGTTCGCCCCGCAGGCAGCGGAACGGAAGCATAGGATCTCCCCGGGAGAATCCCCGGGTGACAAAGACCATGACGATTTTTAGCAGAACAACATAACCCACAGGAGGAAACGATGATCGGATCATTGTTTGCAGGTATCTCAGGACTGAACGCCAATTCGACGGCCATGACCGTTATCGGCGACAATATTGCCAACGTCAACACAACCGCTTTTAAATCCAACCGGGCGTCCTTCGCCAATGTGCTCAGCCAGGCCATTGGTGGTGGCGGCAACGACATCGGCCGCGGGGTTGAATTCTGGGGTACGACCCCGATATGGAGCCAGGGTTCTGTGGAAAATACCAGCGCCCCCATGGACATGGCCATCAACGGCCGGGGCTTTTTTACAGTCGTGGACGACAGCGGGTCGAATTTTTATACCCGTGCCGGCGAGTTCACCTTCGATCGCGACGGGCGTCTGGTGAACCCGGACGACTTGCAGTTGCAGGGCTATAGCGTTGTTTCCGTTAATGGCAACGGTTCCCTCAACCTGGGACCTATGAGCGCCATCCAGATTCCGACCGAAAGCACGACCCCGCCCCAGGCCACTACGGAATTCACGGTGGATGTCAATCTGGACGCCGGGGCGCTGGCGGGCGATACTTATTCGACTTCGATCACCGCCTACGATTCGCTCGGCAATGATATACCCCTGACGATCGATTTCGTTAAAAGCGGCAACAACGCCTGGACCTGGCAGGCCGCTTCCACCATGGCCTCCGCCGTTGTACCGGCCGGTCCGACGGCCATTACATTCAATCCCGCCACCGGGGCTTTGAACGGCACCACCGATCCCACCATTGATTTGACCCTGACCAATGGGGCCACCATGCCGACCATGACTTGGGATCTTTACGACGTCGTTACCAGCGCCACCAACGGCGATCTGACCCAGTACGCAGCGCAGTCCACCACGACCTTTCAAACCCAGGACGGTTATCCGGCCGGATCGCTGCGCACGGTCTCGGTGGACGAATCCGGCGTTGTTACCGGCGCCTATTCCAACGGCCAGCTGGTGCCTCTATTTCAGGTGGCCCTGTCGGATTTTCCGTCTTATTACGGGCTGACCAAAATGGGCGGCAATCTCTATGCCGCCTCGCTGCAGTCCGGCGATGCCATGCCGGGGGTCCCCGGCAGCGGCCGCCTGGGCAGCATCAGCCCCAGTGCGATCGAGATGTCCAATGTCGACCTGGGGCAGGAATTTGTCAAAATGATTACGACCCAGAGAGCCTTTCAGGCCAACTCACGCGTTATCACGACCAGCGATGAGATCCTGAATGAACTGATCAACATCAAGCGTTAGTTCGTGCATCATTTTCATCCTGACAGGCCCGATCGGAAGCATCACCACTTCCAGTCGGGCCTGTTCGGTTTCCGCACCGGCCCTATCCCCGAACCTGTCAATGCGTTGACATCTGTCAAATTCAAAAACAATTTACGCTGCTCCGTCCCGCTATTGATCCTGCCAGCGGTGAGACATTTCACGCGCGCGCTCCGGGTGTTGGGTCGACAAACCCAATCACTGCAGGCCTTCAGA
>JAERRP010000800.1 GCA_016735415.1 Desulfobacterales bacterium
ATGGGCTAAGTGTTAGTCTTCTTGGGGGCACCCGCCAATTTTTTTCAGGATGGCGACCCCGGTGATATCGGCCAGTTCATCCGGGGTTTTCCCCATGGCCAGCTCCGCGGCAAAAGAAGCGCATATATTGCTCGAACCACACCCATCGGTTAGATAGGAGGCTTCCTTGACGTGGTTATTTTCAAATTTTAGAAATATTTCAACGGTATCGCCGCAGATTCCCGTGACCTTGGAATGCACATCCGGATTTTCCATCCGGCCGGAATAAAGCGGGTGTCGCCATCGTTGAAATCCTGCTTGGCCATAGGCCATCTTGGTCTCTTCAAATATTTGCGCCTGCAAATTTTCGACAAAAAGATCTAATTTATCCATCCGTTCACCGCTTTCGATTTTATTATTCGATCCGTCCGGATTGGGCCATCGACTTCCGGATATTATGAGAATATACTTATAATAAACCTTTAATTTCTTTCGCCCT
The DNA here is from genome assembly GCA_016735415.1 of Desulfobacterales bacterium. The sequence continues at coordinate 479 of JAERRP010000800.1, forward strand.
AAATGTCAATACCGCAGGATAAAACCGCTTCGCGGTTTTATCCTGCCTCCTTGAGCACCAGGCTGCCGGGTGTATACCCGATGTGCCGGGCAATGACCCGGCATTTGACCTTGAGAATAAAAAAAATTTTCTTGTCGACATCGGAAAGGGTTTCGTAGTTGCCCTGCCCTTTGGATATCACCAGATCGGCCGCATCAAAATGGCGCCTGAAACGATCCGAGCACTCTGCCAGGACGGTTCCCGGCGCGTCCGATCCGTTATCCAACACGGTGACCAAGCCGGTGATTCCTGCAGCGATTGCATCCGCCCGGGTCGCGTCGTTAATGACCGGAGCGCCCCTAACGGCAAAAACCACCTTTTCTATCGGCAGTTGTTCGATCAACAGGCGGTCAAAGACGATTTCGCCGGCGTTGTCGCCCAGATAAAGGATTTTCTCTGCCGACCCGGCCGCCTGCTGTAATGCGTCCACGTGACCAAACAGTGTTGCAGACATGGCCTGCTCGATAAACACGGGGCTGTCGGGCTGTTCGACCTCGGTGACGGCACCAAAATCAATGGCATTGGCGGCGGCGGCAAATCGAAGGGCGGTTTCAAAAGGAGAATCTGACTGTTCAACAGCCTCGCGGCAGTCCGGATACAGCCGCAGGGCATATTCGGTAAAATGGGTTTTGACCTCTTTGTAGGGATCGTCGTTGCCGGAAAGTGTTTTAACGATCCGGTGGATCTGTTGGCCCATGACCGGCGGGGATTGATCAAATTTCATCCCGGCCGCCGCCGCGAGAACGCCCCGGAGCACGTCAACGTGTATCTTTTCATCAGCGGTGGCCATCCGGGCCGCATCCAGGGCCTGGCGCACAAAACACGGAAGGCAGTCGAGATAGGTTTTCAACCCAGGCTCCTTGCCCCCAACCCGGGCAGAATTTTCCCATGCTCGGCCAGTGTCTTGAGTCTGGCGTCATCGCGTATCCGGATATCCCGCCCGCTGACTTCGATCAGGCCCCGGTCCGCCATCCGGGATAAGATTCGCGACAGCGTTTCCGGCGTGGTCCCCAGGAGGCTTGAAAGCTGCACCTTCGAAATATTCAGAACGATCAGACCGCCTTCATTTCCCGGGTCTTCGGACAGGTGAATCAAATAGGCGGCCAGACGGCCCGGGACTTCCTTCAAGGCCAGCCTCTCGACATGAACCGTAAATTCTCGAAGCCGCATTGAAAGCCCGGAGAGCATATTCAGTGCCAGCGTCGGGTCTGCGGTGATGCGCCGGACAAATTCGGCCTTGGGCAGGAACAGCAGATGACTGTCGGAAATGGCCTGGGCGCCGGCGGGAAACGCCCGGCCGGCATAAACGGCAACCTGGCCGAAAGGCTCGCCCGGGCCGACGATGCGCATAATGTGTTCTTTTCCCTCCGTAGAAAGTTTGAAAATTTTAATCGTTCCGCGGGCCACAATATAAAAACCGTCGCCTTTATCCCCCTGGGAAAAGATGATTTCCCCTTTCCGATAATGCCGGTCGATGGTGATCTGGCCGACATCTTCGATCCGGGCCCTGGAAAGGCCGCTGAAGATTGGAATTCTTGACAGGATGTCCGCTATGGTTTCCATGTTCCCCATGTTTTTTAAAAATAATTTCTATTTCTTGATACATATCAAGGAACCGCATTCTAAGACAATGTAAAAGTTAACTTAAAATAAGCCAAAGTTTTCACCGAACCTATTGCAACAAGGAGAGAATTATGCCAACAAAATGGGCGGAAAAAAAAGATGCCTTCGCCGTTGTGGACGTAAGGAAGCTCACCGGCAATTTCTTACCGAAGATTTTGAACAAGGCCGCACAGCTTGCGGTGGGAGACGGTATGTGCGTGGTCCAGAGTTTTGAACCGATTCCACTCTATTCGGCCATGGCGGATCTCGGCTTTGAGCATCTTACGGATAAAGTGGCGGACGGCGAATATCGTGCATATTTCCACCGTTTTGAGGAAAAAGAGACTGATTTCAGCGGTGCGGGAGATATGCCGCTGAAACCTACCGCGATTCTCAATTTTAAAGAAATCGATAATTCTCTGGCTGATATCGTGGTCAACTTCTGGAACCTGACATGGGGAAAAGAAACCCCGGCCATCGACCAGAAGACCAAATTGCTCTTATCCCTATCAAATGGGGTGGGCGCGCGCCGGTTTCGCCAGGCGACCCGGGAACTGGTAAAAGCCTATGCCCTCGGTGCGACCGTCGCCGAACTGGATGAGCTTTTTTCCATGTTTGTCTGGAACGGCGGTGTCGGCACATTTGCTTCAGAGATCGGGCCGTCATCCCTTTTTGGCGCCTATCAACTCATTAAAACATTTGAAAAGAAAGGGAAAACGCGGGAGGAAATCGTGACCGCACTGATGGAAAATTTTGGGGAAAAAAATCCGGATGTGGGTGTGGTTCGTCGTATAACGGATCAATAATTAATAAAGGGAGGAACACCATGTTTTGTTTTCAATGTCAGGAAACCGCCAAAAACACCGGGTGCACCATCAAAGGTGTTTGCGGCAAACCGGAAGAAACCGCCAATCTGCAGGATCTTTTGATCTATGTATTGAGAGGCATTGCCGTTTACAGCGAAAAAGCCAAAGAAAGCGGACTTGACGGCAGGGAAAACGGCCTGTTTGTGGCCCAGGCGCTTTTTGCGACCATCACCAACGCCAACTGGGACAATGAGCGCTTCATCGGACTGATCAGGGAGGCCTTAACCCACCGGGAAGCGATCAAAAATAAACTGGGCCAGAATTTCGATGACCTTCATCCTTCGGCCACATGGTATTCCGATGACGTGGCGGAATTTCACGAAAAGGCCAAATCCGTCGGGGTTCTATCCACCGCAAACGAAGATGTCCGGTCGTTGCGAGAGCTTTTGATCATCGGCCTGAAAGGCTTGGCCGCCTATGCGGATCATGCCGCCGTTCTGGGATTCGAAAAAGATGAAATCTATGATTTCATCATGGAAGCCCTGGCCTCCACGACCAAGGACCTGACCGTGGACGAAATGGTCGGACTGGTGATGAAGGCCGGCGAAACGGCCGTCAACACCATGGCGCTGCTTGACGAGGCCAATACCTCCGCTTACGGAAATCCCGAAATTACAGAGGTCAATCTCGGTGTCGGAACTCATCCGGGGATTCTGATCAGCGGCCACGATCTGAAGGATATGGAGGAACTGCTCAAACAGACCGAAGGCACCGGGGTGGATGTGTACACCCATGGAGAAATGCTTCCGGCCAACTACTATCCGGCCTTTAAGAAGTACGATCATTTCGTAGGCAACTATGGCGGTTCCTGGTGGCACCAGAACAAGGAATTCGAATCTTTCAACGGCCCGATTCTCATGACCACCAATTGCATTATTCCCATCAAGAAGGACAATACCTATCAGAACCGCATCTTTACGACCGGTATGACCGGCTACCCGGGCGTCACCCATATCCCGGACAGATCCGACGGCGGGAGCAAGGACTTTTCGCGAATCATCGAACTGGCCCGGACATGCGCGCCGCCGGAGGAGATCGAAACCGGAAAAATCGTGGGCGGATTTGCCCACCACCAGGTCCTGGCCCTGGCCGACAAGGTGGTCGCGGCGGTTAAATCCGGTGCGATCAAACGCTTTGTGGTCATGGCCGGCTGTGACGGCCGCCACAAGACACGGGGCTATTTTACCGAAGTGGCCCAGGCCCTGCCGCCGGATACCATTATTTTAACCGCCGGATGTGCCAAATATCGTTACAACAAACTGGACCTGGGCGATATCGGAGGGATTCCCCGAGTTCTCGATGCCGGCCAGTGCAACGACAGCTACTCTCTGGCGGTTATCGCCCTGAAGCTGAAGGAAGTGTTCGAACTGGACGACATTAACGATCTCCCGATCTCTTTTGATATCGCGTGGTACGAGCAGAAGGCCGTGGCGGTACTCCTGGCGCTGCTTTTCCTGGGGGTCAAAGGGATCCGCCTGGGGCCGACCCTGCCGGCATTTCTTTCACCCAACGTGGTCCAGGTGCTGGTGGAAAAATTTGATATAAAACCGACCGGCGAAGTTGAGGCCGACGTGGCGGCAATGATGCAGGGGGCCTAAAAACCACGGTGGCAATATTGGGCGGTTCTACCAGGTTTGGCAGAACCGCCCTTGGCAGCACCGGCTTTTATCGGAGACATTCTGATGACGATTAAAACCTGGAAAAGTGACGCGGTCGCCATTAACGTCGATTACGACAAGTGCAAGGGCCTCGGTGATTGTGCGGACGCCTGCCCGTCTGAAGTATACGAAGTACAGGACGGTAAAGCGGTGCCCGTGGACATCGACCAATGCATCGAATGCTGCACCTGTGTCGAAACCTGCCCTGAAGGCGCCATCACCCACAGTGCCTGTGAGTAATCCCAAAAAGCACGGCCGGAATCCCATTTCCTGATCCCGCGCCCATCCGCAGCTTGTCTTTCAGGCGGTTTCCGGAACATCCTTGTTTGGACGTCTGAAGCCCCCTTTCTGATTTCCGGATCCACCCGAAATAATTTTGGTCATAAGACCATAAAATATATTGACAGCATCAGATCAAGTATTTATATTTTAGTCAAACGACCATAATATAAAAAAGGAGCGGTCGTGCCCAGACCCAAAAAACCGAGATTTGTATCCGGATATCCGACCCTTACCGCATTTGTTCCCCAGGGCGTTCCTGTCACCGGCGAGGTCTGTTTATCGGTGGAGGAACTTGAAGCGATCCGGCTGAGTGATTTCGAACATCTTGATCAGGAAGCGGCGGCAAATCTCATGCAGGTTTCCCGACAGACTTACGGTAGGATTCTGTCCAGAGCCCGCAGCATCGTGGGGGAGGCCCTGGTTACCGGAAAGGCCCTGCGGATCGAAGGGGGAACCTTTGAAATGCGTGGCCGGGGCAGACGCCGACGGAGAAGATTCAACCCGAGAAATCGATAACCTATTCCGATTTAAAGGAGGTGAAGATCATGCCACAGGGAGATGGAACAGGCCCGGATGAAAAGGGCCGTGGAACCGGAAGAGGCC
>JAERRP010000389.1 GCA_016735415.1 Desulfobacterales bacterium
GGCCTCACCCAACCTGCGGTGAGCATCTCGGTAAAGCGCGGGCAAGCGATTGCTGATGAAAATGGCCTTCAACTTTTGGATGAATGATATTTTATGATTTTATGGACGTCCCGAAGGACCGCAATGAGAGAAAAGCGGCCTCTTTGGCCGGTATTGGAAGCTACCGCACGCGGGTCAACCGTCCGTAATCCAAGGCAAGAATATGATCGGCTATTTGACGGAGCCAAGTCAGTTGATGGCTGATGATAATCAAAGTCGTACCCCACTGGTTTCGTGCATCCAGCGCGGCGCGTAGAATGAGTTCAGAGCTTTCGCGGTCCACATTGGCCGTTGGCTCATCCAGCAATAGGACCTTTGGTTTAAGGACCAGCCGGGCGGCCAGGGCAACCCGCTGTGCTTCACCGCCAGACAGCTCCCGCCAGGAGCGTTGGGAAAACCGGGCCGGGTCCAGACCGACTTTTTCAAGAGCCCGGTGTACCGGGTGCCGGGTGTCGGACATTCCCCGAATCTTGAGCCCATAAGACACGTTGGCCTGTACGGATCTTTTGAGCAGATACGGTTCCTGGCTCAACATGGTCACCTCACGGCGCAGGCCCAGTGAAACCTGCGACAAGGGTTTCCCCTGAAAAGTCACTCGGCCTCCAGCCGGTTTTTCCAAAAAGGCTAAAATCCTCATCAAAGTACTTTTGCCCGAACCGTTGGGTCCAATCAAGCCGGTAATGGTCTGCACTTCGATGTCCAGGTGATCCACATCCAGAACCGTTCGATCCCGGTAAACCTGGGTCAGATTTTCCAAATGATAAAGTGATCTGTTCACTGTCCTGATAACCGTTTCAAACCGGACATGGCCAGATTAACCAGCAATGCCAGGGTGATCAGAATCAAACCCAGCGCGATCCCCATGGCAAACTGCCCCTTGCCCGTTTCCAGAGCAATGGCCGTTGTGATGGTCCGGGTGTGCCATTTGATGTTGCCGCCGACCATCATGGAAATACCCACTTCGGATACAATCCGGCCGTATGCGGCCGCCCCGGCCAAAGCCAGAGCAAACCGGGCTTCCCAAAGTGACGTCAGCAATAGTTGACGCGGGTCAGTCCCCAGGGTTAATAAAGTTTGTTTGAGGCGATAATCAAGGTTTTCCACAGCCGTTGCCGTCATGGCCACCACGATGGGAAGGCCCAGAATGGTCTGGCCGACGGCCATCCCGGGGATGGTAAACAATAACTCTAAACCTCCCAATGGCCCTCGGTGTGACATGAAGGCGTAACAAAGAAGCCCGATGACCACTGTGGGCAGGGACAACAGCGTATCAACAACAACCCGAATAAGTCGGCGTCCGGGGAAATGGGCGTAACCCAGGCAAAATCCAAGGGGTGCGCCAATGGCCATGCTGGCCCCCACGGAAAGGCTGGAAGCAAGAACAGTGGTTTTCACCGCGGAATAGGTTTCCGGATCTCCTTGAAAGAGAAGCGCAAAAGCGTGAATCAGCCCACTCAGAATATAGTCCATGGATCAAAAAAATGCTTACCAAAAACGTTGAATGTTTCGCTACCTGGCGTTGTGAATATACAGTTTTTTGTTCAACAATTTGAAGTTTCCGATGAAATTCTGAATTTTCTTCGAAGTCATCCAGTCGGTGAACTTCCTGGCCAGTTTGTATTGCGCATTCTTACAATTGGCCGGATTGACGGCAATAATGCTGTACTGATTAAATAGTGCGGGATCGCCTTCCACCAGAACCTTCAAGGGCGGATTGCCGGCGTGATTGTCGGCGAATTTGATGAAAGTCCCCCGGTCGGTCATGGTGTAGCCGCCTTTCTCGGTGGCCACGTTGATGGTTGCGATCATGCCCTGTCCTGTCTGAATATACCATTCTTCCTTGTCCGGCACCGTCAAGCCGGCTTCCTTCCACAGGAAAATTTCCTTTTTGTTGGTGCCGGAATTGTCCCCACGGCTCACAAAGGCCGCTTTTCCGGCGCCCAGTTTCCGGATGGCCTCGATGACTGGCGAGGTTTTTAGTCCGGCCGGTTCATTTTTTGGACCAATGATGACGAAGTCGTTATACATCACCTGAGTCCGGTCTTTGCCGAAGCCGTCGGCCACATATTTTTTTTCCGTCGCCGGCGCATGCACCAGCAGGACGTCCACGTCACAGTTTTTGCCCATCTCCAAGGCCTTCCCCGTCCCGACAGCGGTCCATTTCAATTCAATCCCTGTGTCCTTCTTGAGTTCGGGGGCCAGAATGTCCATGAGACCGGTGTTGTCGGTACTGGTCGTCGTGGCCAGCATCAGGCTGTCGGCCGCCGAGCTGCTCAGTGGTCCGGCCATCCACAGCACCAGCGCCATCACCCACAAGGTTACGAGCTTTTTT
>JAERRP010000534.1 GCA_016735415.1 Desulfobacterales bacterium
GATGCTCTTCTCAACGGTCGGCCGGACATTGGAAATGAACGATCACAAAAGCCGGCCGTTGCAGGCGCCATGTCGGCGGCCCCAGGGGATTGGTAAAAAAGGATAATCCACTCTGGCAGAAAATGTTCTATTTGTCAATTAATTAAGTCTGTTATAAATTCATGAAAATTTGAATAGGATCTCAGGGCGAACCGATGGACCCGCTGAACTTTTTTTTAAGAGAAGCGTTTCCGGTTCAGGATAAATTCGCCGGGGTTTGAATCCCGCCTGCATTCTCAGACGACAATAACGGTAACATGCGCGGTTACGGAGAGCATAAGGGCGGATCAGTTGAGCTTGTTCGGATTGACGCGATTGAAGCGATTAGGCCTGCAGGAGGGAACCATTCCTTAGATCTGCCAATCCCGGTCCCCGGCGGAAGGTGTCTTCAACTTTCAGGATCAGCAGGGTCACATCGTCTTCCAGTTTGCGACCGGCGGCAAATCGCCCCAAATCGTCCAAAACAGCCGCAATGATGGCATCGGCGGTTTCGGCCGCATGGGATCGAATCGTTGCCTGCAAGCGTTCCTGACCGTAAAAAGCACCCTGCGGGTCTTTTGTTTCGGTTATCCCGTCGGTTCCGACGGCGATGATCTGGCCGGGTATGAGCGGGGTATTGTATTCCTGGAAGCTGAAATGGGGATCGACACCCAGGGCCATGCCCCGGCCCATGAGTTCGCTGAAGCTGTCATCCGCGGGGTTGTATACCGCGGCGGGCAGATGCCCGGCCCGGATCCACTGAAGAGTCCCCGTCTGCGGAAGGATACGCATGAAGAAAAGCGTCATGAATATCCCGGTGGGTTGCAGATCCCGGCTGAAGTGCAGGTTCATCTCGTTCAGGATCTGGGTGGGTGTGCCGCACTGGGCCGCGCGCATCCGCAAAAGGGCCCGGGCCGAAGTCATGATCAGGGCCGCATCGGCGCCATGGCCGGAGACATCCCCCACCACGATATTGAGGGCGTCGTCGGAGCAGTCCGGCATCTGCAGAAAATCGAAATAATCCCCCCCCACTTCGTCGCAGCTTATGGTCCGGCCGGCAATGTCGAAATCCTTGATTTGGGGAGCGGTTTGCGGGAGCAGCATCGTCTGCACTTCGCCGGCCAGCATCAGGGAGCGTTTGTGGCGGGTCATATCCACGACAAAATTCATGTAGCCGAGCATCTCGTCGTGATCACCCCGCAGAGTGTTGCCATAAATATACACCGGAATGCGTCGCCCTTTGCGGCTGATGATTTCGCCTTCAAACTCGCTCAATTGTCCCTCGAACAGACCCGTCCGGTTTTCCTGCAGAAATTGACGGAAACCGTTTGGGGCAAAATCCAGCAAGGTTCGGCCGATGACGTCCCGGCGGGTGTATCCGATGAGCCGGACGAAAGCGTCGTTCACGTCGGTAATCCGCAAATTTCCATCCAGCAGCAGGAAGCCTTCACCCGTGGTTTCGACGATCCGGCGGTATTTTTCTTCGCTGCGCCGAATCTCGGCCTCGGAAAGGATGCGCCGAAGTTCAGCCGAGGCCCGGGCGGCGAAAATTTTAAAAATAGCCAGGGCGCGGTCGGCTTTGGGCATCGGCCGGGTGTCCAGGACCGCCAGGTTCCCAATCGTATTTCCGGAACTGTCAATCAGCGGCATACCCATGTAGCTCACGGCCTTGAAAGCCTTGAGGCCGGGGTTGTCCGGAAAAACGTTCACGATATTCCTGGGGTAATGAACAAGCGATGCGCTCTCGATAACTTTTTTGCAGGGGGTGCCGTCGATGGGAATGTCGAAAGGCGTCACCAGTTGACCGTCCGACCATAAGGCCAGGGCGCGCAGGCGCCGTGTCTCCGCGATATATTCGGAGACCCAGGCGTTGCGCGTATGCAGGGCGATGGCCAGGTTTTTGGCCAGGGCCTCAAAAAAACGGTCGCCCGTCTCCGTGGCGGTTCCCTCGACAATAAGGCGCAGGGCCGCATCTTCATCGGTAAATTCAAGCGGACGTGAATGATTGGGGTTCATGTGCTCAGTTTTTTGGGCCGAATTTTTCTGGACGACACTCCGAACAAAGACTTGATCTGCCGGGCATGATTATTACCGGAAATGATTGAAAACAACAGCGATCACGTCATTAATGGAAAACAGCCCACCTCCCCGACCAATTTATCACGCTGCTGATTATCTAACCTTAGATGACGAATACGGGGTGTCAAGGCCCGGCGCGCGGAATTGCCAGCCGGTTGTCCGTATTGCTATCCTGGCATTGTTGGAGCAAACTTTTCAGGACTCGGCCCGATATTGGGGAAATCGTCATTTTATGATAGGAACGTCTATAATTGGCGCGCTGACCCGGCATCGCCACCTGCGGTTGACCTCATACCGGACTGCTAAAAGGCCGACACCATGCTGAAAAAACTCCTGATCATAATGAGCCTCCTCGTTTGGGCCCACCCGGACATGGCGGGACAAACGCCGGCCCTCAGCGATGAAGAAATGGACCGGCGGCTGACGTTCATCGAACAACGCTTGAACGCGGGGCGGGCCAGCGCCCGGTACTGGCAGTATGGCTGGAGCGGTTTTTACGCGGCCAGCACTACGTTTCAGGGAGCTCTGGCCATCCGCTCCAAAAACGCGGACAACGAGGCCAACTACACCGTGGGCGCCCTGAAATCGGCCGGCGGTCTGGCCCTGATGCTCCTGCGGCCTTTGCCGGGCGTAAAGGGGGCCGACCCCCTTCAGGCCATGC
>JAERRP010000278.1 GCA_016735415.1 Desulfobacterales bacterium
GGCTACTGGCCGGGGCTCACCCCTCTGGCCGATGTGGTCAGCCTGCCGGCGTTGCCATTCAAGACGGCTGAAAAGGGCAGTGAAGTGCTTTGGAAACTCTATGAAAAATATCCGGAAATTCAAAAGCAGTTTGCCGCCAACAAAGTTCTGCTGCTCTATACCAGCAATCCCTATATCCTGATTACCACCAAGAAACCGGTTAAAACCCTGGAAGATATCAAGGGAATGAAAATTCGTATGAGCGGCGGGCCCCCCACCGATATGATGAAAGCCCTGGGCGGTGTTCCCATGTTGATCCCCATGCCGGACAATTACATCTCCCTGCAAAAAGGCGTCATCGACGGTATGGGCGCACCCTGGGAGGCTATTCATGGATTCCGTCTGTATGAAGTCGTCAATTATTACACCGATACGCCCTTCCCGGCCGTCTATTTTTCCATCGCCATGAACACGCGCAAATGGAACAAACTGGACAAGGCGACGCAGGATGCCATCATGAGCGTCAGTGGACTGAAGGGTTCCAAATTCTGGGGCCGCAATTTTTTTGATACGGCCAAAGACGGCGTAATGGCAAAGGCCAAAAGCGCGGGCAAAACCATTGAGGTTACGCAGCTATCCGACAGCGAGCGTGCGCGCTGGCTGGACATCGGGGGCAAGCCCATCTGGGATCAGTGGGTCAAGAAGATGAAGGCCAAAGGCTATGGAAATGCGCAGGAAATACTCGATACGGCCGTAACCTTATCGAAATAATTGAATGCCATCAACCGGGCCCTGTCGCACAGGGCCCGGCGCATTTGAGGGCTAACTTATGGGGCTGTTATCCATCACCGCCGGCATTGAAAAGGCCACCACGCCGGTTAAAAACGTATTTGCCGTTATTTCAGGCGCCGTGCTTGCGCTGATGATGTTACTCACAGCACTGGATGTGGCCCTTCGCTACATATTTAACAGCCCCATCCCCGGCGCATTGGAGCTGGTCGAATACATGATGGCCATCATCGTACCTTTTGCATTGACGGTAACCGCCTTCAACAAGGCGCATATCGGCGTGGATCTGGTCATGGAGCGCTTTTCCCGGAAGGTCCGCGCTTACATGGCCTGTTTCACTAATTTTATTGCGTTTATCCTCTATGCCGCCATCACCTGGCGGAGTTTTCTGAACATCGGCGAGCAGTACCATTCCGGAATGACTTCGGCTGTTCTGCTGATCCCCCATTACCCATTTGTGGTCTCGCTGACAGCGGCTTTTACTTTGCTGAGCCTGATCACCCTGATGCATTTTTTTGAAAATTTAAATGAGGCCATTTCCCGGTGGATCCATTCCTGACAGGCGTCATCGGTATTATCGCCCTGATTCTTCTCCTTTTTTCCAAATTGCCCATTGGTGTCGGGATGGCGCTCGTGGGGTTTTGCGGATTTGCGGCCGTGGTGGGTTTCGAACCGGCCTTAGGTTTACTGCAAACAGTGCCCTACACCACTTTTTCCGAACACAGCTTGAGTGTCATACCCCTTTTTCTTCTCATGGGCTCTTTTGCATTTCACTCCGGCATGAGTGAAGATCTCTTCGAGGCCGTGTATAAGTGGATGGGCCATTTTCGCGGCGGTGTGGCCATGGCGACCATCGTTGCCTGTGCCTGCTTTGCCGCCATCAGCGGCTCGAGCCTTGCGACGGCCGCAACCCTCGGCGCAATCGCCCTGCCGGAAATGAAGAAGTATAAATACGATGACGGTCTGGCCACCGGTGCCGTTGCCGCCGGTGGCAGTGTCGGGATTCTTATCCCACCGAGCGTCATTCTGATCATATACGGCATCATCACCGAGCAATCCATCGGCAAACTTTTCCTGGCCGGGGTCATTCCCGGAATCATGGAGGCCGTTTTTTATATTTTCACCATCGCTTACCTGACCTATTTCAAACCCCATCACGGGCCCCGGGGACCCAAAACCACCTTTAAGGAAAAAATAGTTTCCCTCAAGAGCGCCTGGGAGGTGGTGGTCCTGTTTATCGTGGTTATCGGCGGCATCTACAAAGGGATCTTTACCCCCACCGAGGCGGCGGGAATCGGGGCCTTCGGCACCTTCGTCTTTGCTCTGATGCGGCGGCGGCTGAATTGGGAAAACTTCAAGTTGAGCCTGTCGGGAACGGTGCAGACCACCGGCATGCTGTTTCTGGTCATACTGGGAGCGATGATCTTCGGCTATTTTTTATCCGTCACGCGGCTTCCCATGGAATTTGCCGCCATCGTTTCAGATCTGCCCGTCAATCGCTACGTTATTCTGGCCCTCATCCTGGTCATTACCCTGCTGCTTGGCTGCATCATGGATTCCATGGCCATTGTGCTTCTGACCATTCCGGTTTTCTACCCGTTGATCCAGAGCCTCAATTTCGATCCGATCTGGTTCGGCATCCTGGTGGTCCGCGTCACGGAAATGGGCCTGATCACCCCGCCGGTGGGACTTAATGTATTCATCATCAAAGGGATTTCCGGCGTTCCCATCGGGACCATTTTCAGGGGCGTCATCCCCCACCTGATCGCCGACCTGCTGCAGGTGATTTTTCTGGTGATGTTTCCGCAGATTGTTCTGTGGCTGCCCGGCTTGATGTCCGATTGATCAACGGACCGATAACCCATAAAAAGGGATTCGGAACGTTTGCGGGTGCCACCCCGCGGAACCAATGTTTTGGCCGAACGGTTAAAACAATGAAGGTGACCTGTGCCCATGGAACCCGCTATTAAACCAGCCACACGGCGACTGCACCAACCTGACGGCGATGTGCGCGTGCTTCCCGCCATTTGCGATATCTGCAACCCCCTCCCCCATTGCT
>JAERRP010000256.1 GCA_016735415.1 Desulfobacterales bacterium
GTTGTCACCGTGCACGACCTGGCGGAAGTCCGCCACCACTGGCGGACAAGCGGCACCCACGGCCGTGAGGAGATCCTTGAATATACCGCGGCTGCGAGCTACGTCTGGGGTACGATCCTGTTTACCGCCGGCAGCGTTTTCTTCGTCTCCACCGTAGGGTGGTTCAAGGCCGGAGCCTGGTGCTTTGTCATCGGCAGCTTATTGTTCGTTCTGGGCGCCTGCATCAACGTCCTTCAAATCGTCAAATCCAGCTCGATCAAAATCCTTCAACTGATGAATCTGACGGCGGTATCCTTCGTTGTCGGCGCGGTTCTTTTTACGGTCGCCTCGGTGCCTTACTTGTGGGATGTCCAAGCCAAATCCGACCGCACCACCCTGTATGCCTTTCTGGCCTGGCAATACCTGGTCGGCAGCGTGTTGTTTTTCTTAGGCGGCGTTTTCAACTACTGGCGGGCTTATGTGGTCATGCGGGAAGAGATTGATGGGATTCGTCAGGGTGTGAATGGGGATAGCGATGGGGTCAAATAAGGGTTCGTAGTAGACGACTACGACGTCACCCTTGATGCCTAAAGGCTGAACGTCTCAGATTTTTGCAACGTTTGGGGTTAACAAGGGATCATCGTATGCGAAAACAAAAGCTATGCCTTTTAATAGTTGTGTTTTTCCTGGTTCTATCGGCAGCGATAGCGGCATCGGCCGACGACGGGTTAAAAATCGTCTACCATTCAGGAGGGGCGCCGCTTGTTTTTGAAGATGCCGATTCGCGGGCGACAGGGATCTTTCCGGATTTGTGGCGGCTGTGGGCCCAAAAAACAGGCCGACAAATTCAATTTGTCCAGGCGGGCTCCTTGGAAGAATCGCTGCAACTGCTCAAAGACGGCAAGGTCGATCTGCACACCGGTCTTTTAAAAACCGTGGAGCGTGAGGAATTTTTAGACTTTTCAGAGCAGCTCTTAGACCTCGACTATTACGTCTTCACCCACCCGTCCGTTTATCCGATCAAATCCCTGGAAAAAACCGCTGGTTTGTTTATCGGTGTTCAGAAAGGCGGCGCCACGGAACAGGTTGTCCGCTCCCAGGTGCCATCCAACCGCATTGTCGTCTATGACCGTTCTCAGGATCTTTTCCGGGCCGCTCTGGAGGGCGATATTAAGGTATTCGTCGCAGCGGAACTGAACCTTTTTTACTATCTCAAAGAAAACTACTTCACCAACATCTTCGAATACGATCGCGATCATTCGCTTTTCTCCCAAGTGTATTACACGGCGACAAAAAAAGGAAACCCGACGCTGATTCAACAGGTCAACGATGGATTAAAGGCCATCAACAGCCAGGAAAGAAAGAGGCTGGAAGATGAATGGATCGTTAGGGATTTTGAAGAAATACCCCAGGAGCCGGCGACTGCTCAACCGGGAGAGGAGACACAAGTCGCCCTGTCCGCAAAAGAGCAGGACTGGCTTGCTGCTCACAGAAAGATCGTGGTCGGCGGCGAGACGGACTGGGCGCCCTTTGATTTTGTGGACGAGAATGGAAAGTACGCCGGACTGGCAAATGATTACTTAAAGATAATCGGTGAAAAACTGGGCATCGAGGTCGAAATGGTCACCGGCCCGCCCTGGGACGAACTGCTGGGCATGCTCCGCCGCAAAGAAATCGACGTTCTGCCGGCCATCTATCATTCCGCAGAACGTGAAGCCTTTGTCCATTTTACCTCGCCTTACACTAAAATAACGGAATTCATATTCTCGCGCAGCGGCGATACCGCCATTTCAAGTTTTGAGGACTTGAAGGGTAAAACTACTGTGGTGGTCAAAGGCTTTACGATCGAAGGTTATCTGCGCGCGAACCATCCCGATTTCGACCTGGTAACGGCCCCCACCATCCAGGAGGCGCTCAAAAAACTTGTCACCGGCGAAGCGGATGCCTTTATCGGCGATATCATTTCGACATCATACAATATCAAAGAACTTTCGCTGGTCGGTATCAAACCCATAGCAGCTGTCCCCATCAGGGGGCCAGGTGTCCACATGGCGGTTCGCAAAGATTGGCCGGTCCTGCGCGACCTGATCGATAAAACCCTCCAGGCGATGCCGGCAAGCGAGCATGATGCCATCAAGGAAAACTGGATTGCGTTTGCCGAACAGAAGATCGCAAAAAGCCGCCCTGCCGTCACTCTGACGGCCGAGGAACAGGCCTGGGTCAAACAGCACCCCGTGATCCGCGTCCACAACGAGAAAGACTGGCCCCCGTTCAACTATTTTGAGTACGACAGCCCCCGGGGACTGTCCGTCGATTACATGGATCTGGTGGCCGAAAAGCTGGGTATCAACGTCGAATATGTCAGTGGACCCAGCTGGAACGAATTTCTGGGTATGATCCAGAAAAAAGAGCTGGATGTGATGCTCAACATCGTGAAAACCGAAGATCGGCAAAAGTACCTGCTGTACACCGATCCTTACATCAAAAATCCCAATGTCATCGTCAGCTCACAGGATCGCCCTTATGAAACCATTGAAGCGCTTTTCGGCAGGACCGTGGCCTTTCCCAGAGGATTCTTCTATGAAGAGATGCTGACCAAATCCTTTCCTCAAATCAAACGTCTGCCAGTGGAGAATACCCTGGCCAGTCTCAAAGCGATAACGTTCGGGCAGGCGGATGCCGCCCTGGGTGAGGCGGCCGTGGTGCGTACCCTGATCAATAAAAATCTGCTGACCGGTCTGCGAATTTCCGGTGAGGTGAATATCGGCAATCCCGACCTTACGAATCTGCGCATTGGGGTTCGGGACGACTGGCCCTTGCTGCAATCCACACTGATGAAGGCCATGGCCGTCATTACACCACAGGAAATGAATCAAATCCGGAAAAAGTGGTTGGTGGTAGCCGATGTGCCCACAACCACACAGGAAAAAACCGTTCCGATTTCCTATGGCCGCCTGATTACCTACGGCATCGCGGTCTTCCTGATTCTCAGTCTGCTGGTCGGCATTCTCATCAAAGTAACCCGAAAAGAGCAGCTTGCCGTGAGTTTCGGCTCGCGCTGGTTCCGTGGACTCGTCCTGGTCGGTTTGAGTTTTTTCGTCATCGTTGTCTGCCTGCTGGGCTGGTTTACGCTGGAGAAGAATAAGGACCAAATTCTGGCCGCTGTCGGCCAGGACCTCACCGAAACGCTCATAACCGCGGATGACCGGCTCAACTTCTGGGTGGAGAAAAGACTATCCGCGCTGAAGCTGCTGGGACGCAACCCGGAGCTGGTGACCCTGGTCAAACGCCTTCTGGCTGTCAAACCCGACCGTGCCAATCTGTTGACCGCCGATGCCTTGCGGGATGCCCGTACCTTTTTCAAGAACAACGAGGATGTCTTTCCCAATTCAGGTTTTTTTATCATCAACGCGGATCACATCAGTATCGGGTCCATGCGGGACACCAATATCGGCACCCGTAATCTCATTGCAGATCAGAGGCCGGATTTGCTCAGGCGGACGTTTGAGGGCGAAGTCCTGTTCGTGCCGCCCATCGAATCCGATGTCTCCTTAGGGAAAGGGCCGCAGCCAGACGGCGCCCGGAAGCCCTCCACCAATTTTTTCATGGGACCCGTCCGGGGTCCCCGTGGGCAGATCATTGCCGTGATGACCCTGCGGGTGAACCCTTCCCAGGACTTCTCGCAGCTTCTGCCGCCTTCTATCACGCACAAGACCGGTGAAACCTACGCCTTTAGCGCGCATGGCGAACTGCTTTCGGAAAGCCGGTTTGACGACCGCCTGCGTCGGATCGGACTGATCGGGGAAGATCAACAGAGTGCTTTGAACGTTGCCATTCGTGATCCGGGGGTCAATCTGGTGGCCGGGCAGCATCCCAAACTCGAAAGGTCGCAACAACCCCTGACCCGAATGGCATCCAGCAGTCTTCAATTAAGGGCCAATATGACCCAGGCCGGTCAAACCAGGGGCCACTCCAGAATCGAGATCGATACCGATGGATACCGGGATTATCGCGGGGTGCCGGTTTTCGGCGCCTGGCTCTGGAATGCCGATCTGGGGCTTGGCCTGGCGACGGAAATCGATGTGGCCGAAGCGATGTCCAATTATTGCCAGCTACGCCGCACGATTTTCGGGGTGCTGGGCTTTACCCTTTTTCTGTCGGTCGGCGCGGTATTGCTGGTGCTGATTCTGGGCGAACGCACCAGCCGGGCGCTGATGACGGCGCGCGACAACCTGGAAGCAAAGGTGGACGAGCGCACCGCTGAATTGCAAGAGAATCAGAAGCAGCTTGAGGTGGCGGTGGAACGTTCCAGTCTGATACTGGATTCCGCCGGGGAGGGAATCTTCGGCGTCGACCTGGAGGGGAACGTGGCGTTCATCAATCCGGCCGCCAATCGAATGCTGGGATACGAATCGGATGATCTAATCGGACAGGATGTCCACAAAAAAATTCACCATTCCCACGCGGATGGCTCCGGTTATCCCAAAGAAGAGTGCCCGATGTATTTTTCCCATGTCGATGGAACCGATCACCACGTCACCAATGAGGTGCTCTGGCGCAGGGACGGCACGCCCATTCCGGTGGAATACACGAGCATGCCGATAAAAAAGGGCGACCGGGTCGTCGGAGCCGTGGTCACATTCATGGATATCGCCGCGCGCAGAAAAATGGAAACCGCTCTGCTGGCCGAGCGCGAACGATTGCAAAAGATACTGGACACCAGCCCGGTCGGGGTCGGCATTTCCACCGAGGGCACCATTCGTTTTGCCAATCAAAGCTTTACCGAGCTATTTGATCTCGAGGAGGGTAAATCGTCGCTTGAAACTTTCGTCAATCCGAAAGATCGAGAATTCATCTTGAAGGAACTCGAAAAATCGGAAATCGTCCGCGATTACGAGTTGCAGACTTACGGTAAGAACAGGCAAAGGCGGGATGTGCTGGCGACATTCATCCGCACCGAATATGAAGGCCAGCCGGGTGTCCTGGTCTGGATGGTGGATCTCAGCGGGATCAAAGCCGCCGAGAATGAACTTAAAGTCAAATTTGATGAACTGGCCCGATTCAGGCGCATGGCGGTGGGTCGCGAAACAAAGATGATCGAACTGAAAAAAGAGATCAACACCATCCTGGCGGAGGGCGGGGTCGCGGAGAAATACAAGATCCACTGAAAGGAAAAATTTAATGCGATTGTTTAGACTGCGATTACAGATAGCGATAAGTGCCATATTCCTGATCGTCTTCTCCGGAAGCAGTGTTGCGGGCGATATCGATTGGCAGAAAATCAAAACCCTGCAGGATATGGCCTTTGTCGAATATGTAAAAAGCCTTGACTTAAAAGGCCCGGACGCTTTGAATTTTTGGGAACATATCCCGCTGAGCAAAGCCAATCCGCAAGTATACCGGATGTTCCGCAAAGAGGCCTTTGCGATATATATGAATAAATACCCCCGACCCAAAAGAATTATTCCCGAGTTTAAAGTGGGGATGGGAACGGATATAACCGGCCCCATGAGTAAACAGAAATTGAAAATGCCGTTTACAGATTATTTCCCCCTGGCGGAAGGGCCCATCGGTGATCCGAACAAGATCTATCGCATCGGGTACACGATTCATGGTTTTAGTCATCCCTGGCTATTGAACAATGCCGATTCGGCGATGTGGGAAGCAAACCGGCATGCCAATGTGCGGCTTACGATTCTCGATCCGGAATTTGCTAATCAGAAGCAGGTTGCCCAAATCGATGCCTGGGTCGCAGACGGTCTCGATGGCATAATGATATGGCCCATGCAGGAAGCACCTACCGGGCCACCGGTACAGCGGGCGCTTGCCGCCGGCATTCCCTGTGTGTCCATCGACCGGATGGTAGGAACCAATAAAATCAATGCACGGGTAACGGGTAATTTTCCGGCCAATGGCACCCAGCAGGGGATGTACCTGGTGTACAAACTTCTTCAGGAAAATAAGCAGGTAAAAGGTACGATCCTGATGATTCGAAAACCCCTGGGAAGTACGGCCGATGCCATGCGAACAGGTCATTTTCTTAAGATCATCAGCTATTTCCCGGGCCTCAAAATAGTAGGGAGCTTTCACAACAGCAGCAATCGGCAGGATTCGTTTCAGCAGGTAAGCGATGCGCTGAATAAACACGATGAATTGGATGTGGTATTTTGTACGGGCGCTGAGCAGGGTATGGGTGCTGTGCAGGCGATCGATGCCGCCAGGAGATGGGACAGCCGGGAAGGCCATAAGAGAATCATTGTTCTGAGCAATGATGACCTTTTTGAATCACTTGATGCGATTCGCAAAGGGAAAATGGCCATGACCGCGCCTTATACCCCCTTGCTCGGGGCCCTGGGAGTGCGGATATTATTAAAATTGGTCGCCGGAGAAAAAGTCCCGCAGGATGTCATTACCCCGGACCTGCCCATGGTTACAAAAAAGAGTGAAACCGTATTTGGTATCGAAACCGTCAGTATCGATAAATGGATGCCGTACGCTTATGGGAGGCAGGAATAAAGCCATGCCGGCAAATCTGACCATCCGCACCAAGTTGATCATGGTATTGCTTGCCCTGGGCTTGATACCTTCTCTATTGCTTGGATATATCGCATTAAGTGTTACGCATACGGCCCTGTCCGAACAGGCCTTCAGCCACCTGATAAGTACCCGGGATGCCAAGAAAGCTCAGATTGAACGGTATTTTCAAGACATCCGTGCGGATATTTCCGTATTGGCCAATGCGTCGCATATTGTGGCGGCGCTGGACGGTTTTTCTTCCGCCATGGAAGATGGAAGGATCGATGAGGCCCAATACAATTATTTCGAAAGTTTAGAGTACGGCGACGCCTTCAAGAAGTTCAGCCAGGAATATGGATATCACGACCTGATGCTTATCACCAAAGCAGGTGATATCGTTTATTCTCTTAACGGAGAGTCCGATCTGACCCGGAACGTCCTATCGGGTGAGCTAAAAGATACCCCTCTGGGCCAACATTTCCGTGATGGTTTGGAATCCATCATCATTACCGATTTTAAACCCTATCCCCCGTCTGATAATGAACCCATCGCGTTTGCGCTTTCACCCATCGAATTATTGGGTCAAATCGAAGGCGTGGTGGTGCTAAAGCTATCCGATGAGGTCCTGAATACGATTATGACGGAGCGCTCCGGGCTGTCGGAAAGCAATGAGGCCTACCTGGTCGGTCCGGATAATCTCATGCGTTCCGATTCCTATTTGAACCCGAAAACGCATACCGTCAAGGCGTCTTTTTCAAATCCGATCGAGGGCCGGACGGATACCATCGCCAGCCGGGAAGCGCTTGCCGGAAAGAATGGGCATGGAATTATCGACGACTACCGCGGCATACTTGTTCTTTCCGCCTATGGGCCGGTAGACTTTGGCAACACGACCTACGCCCTGATCGTTGAAATCGACGAGGAAGAAGCTTTTGGCCCGATCTATGATTTAAAGCGGTATATGGGCACCTTTGCGGCGTTACTCATACTGATTATCGTTCTGGCCTCCTTTTATATTGCGAATAAATCAACAAAACCGATCAGAGAATTGACCCAGTCCTCAATCGAAATAGCGGCGGGAAATCTCGATACCGAAATCAATGTGGAAAGTAATGATGAACTGGGCCTGCTGGCGCAAAGTTTTTCAACGATGCGTGATTCAATCCGGCAAGCGCATGATGTTCTGGAACAAAGAGTTGAAGAGCGGACGGCTGAATTAAAAAAATTATCGACAGCGGTCGAACAGAGCCCCGCCTCGGTGGTGATTACGGATCTCAGAGGGGCCATCGAATATGTTAACCCCAAGTTCTGTGAGATCACCGGATATGCCAACGAAGAAGCTATTGGGAAAAATCCCCGTATACTCAACTCAGGTCATACGGCGCCGAAAGTCTACCAGGAACTCTGGAAGACCATCACGGCCGGTGACGAATGGCGGGGGGAGTTCCAGAATAAAAAGAAGAACGGCGAGCTTTACTGGGAGGCCGTATCCATATCGGCCATCAAGTCCGCTGAGGGTTCAATTTCCCACTATCTTGCGATCAAGGAGGATATTACCGAGCGTAAGCAGATGGAGGATAGCATCCGTGAAAAGGAGTCCCGCTTCCGCGGTTATTTCGAGCACAGCCAGGCCGGGATGGCGATCACTTCACCGGCCAAGGGCTGGATTGCGGCCAATGATCAATTGCAGAAAATGCTTGGCTATACGCTGGATGAGCTGCGTCAAATGGATTGGGCCGAGCTAACCCATCCCGACGACCTGGATGCGGATGTAAAACAGTTCGAACGAATGCTGGCCGCTGAAATCGACAACTACACCCTCGATAAGCGCTTTATTCGCAAAGATGGCGAGATTGTTTACACCAATTTAGCCGTTGCCTGCATACGCGCTGAAACGGGTGATGTCCTTAATGTCCTGGCGTCATTTCAGGATATTACGGAACGAAAAAATATGGAGAACGATCTGCATGAACGGATAAAAGAACTGGACCAGGCCCAATCCGCCATGCTCAATATGATGGAAGACCTGGACGAGGAAAAGGCCCGGGCCCAGGACGCCACCCGGGCCAAAAGCGATTTTCTGGCCAACATGAGTCACGAGATCCGCACCCCCATGAACGCGGTCATCGGCATGGCCCATCTGGCGCTTAAGACCGAACTGACGCCCAAACAGGAGGATTATCTGACCAAAATTCAATCTTCCGCCAATTCGCTTCTGGGGATCATCAACGATATTCTGGATTTCACCAAGATCGAGGCCGGCAAGCTCGATATCGAAAACGTGGATTTCAACATAGAGGACGTGCTGGAGAGCCTGGGCAACCTGGTGACCGTGAAAGCCCGGGAGAAGACGGGACTGGAAGTGCTTTTTGCCACGGGCGCGGATGTGCCGCGCTTCCTGGTGGGGGATCCCCTGCGGCTGGGACAGGTGCTGCTCAACCTGGCCGGCAACGCGGTTAAATTCACCGAGACCGGTGAAATCGTGGTCGCGACCACGATTAAATCCCAAAGCAGCGACAGACTTACGCTGCAGTTCACCGTGAGCGATACAGGCATCGGTCTGACGGAAGAGCAGATCGGCAAGCTTGGTCAGTCAGTTGCCCAGGCGGATACGTCCACCACCCGTCAATACGGCGGCACCGGGCTTGGCCTGACCATCAGCAAGCGCCTGGTGGAGATGATGGGCGGCGAAATCTGGGTGGAAAGCCAGGCGGAGCAGGGCAGCCAATTCCATTTCACGGTCGTCTTCGGTCTGGGGGCCGAGAAGGCCCGACGCCATTTCGTGCCGGAGCCCGATCTGCGGGGGATGAAGGTGCTCGTCGTGGACGACAACGCCACGAGTCGTACTATCTTCAAGGAAATGCTGGAATCCTTCACCTTCGATGTCCACCTGGCCGCCTCGGGCAAGGAGGCCCTGAGCGATCTCGAGGGTGCCGCCGACGATCCTTTCGATCTCGTGGTCATGGACTGGAAGATGCCCGGCATGGACGGGATCGAAACCTCCAGCCGCATCAAATCACATCGTGGCCTGACCAAAGTTCCGACCATCATCATGGTGACGGCCTACGGCCGCGAGGAAGTCATGCGCCTGTCGGAAAAGGTGGGGCTGGAGGGTTTTCTGCTCAAGCCGGTAAACGCCTCGCTCCTGTTCGACGCCGTTATGGCAGCCATGGGGGGCAAGGCCGCCGCCGGCCAGAGCAGGCTGAAGCCCGAGGATGACGACATGGGGCTTGCCCGGATTGCCGGGGCACGGATCCTTCTGGTGGAAGACAACGAGATCAATCAGCAGGTCGCCAAAGAAATTCTGGAGGGCGCCGGGCTGGTGGTAACCATTGCCAATGACGGTCGCGAAGCCGTCGATCTGGTGCAGTCTTCAGAATTCGAGGCCGTGCTCATGGACGTACAGATGCCGGTCATGGACGGGCATACCGCCACCCGCGAAATACGCCAATGGGAATCCGAAACCGGCGAACGGCAACCCATTCCCATCATCGCCATGACGGCCCACGCCATGGCCGGTGACGCTGAAAAAAGCCTGCAGGCCGGCATGAATGATCATGTCACCAAACCCATTGATCCGGATCAGCTCTTTGGGGCCCTTTTGAAGTGGATCAAGCCGATCGAGCGCCCCGTTAAAACGGATGCCGACGGCAATGGCGACAGGTTGCCCCTGGCGGCCGATGACCTGCCGGAGCGATTGCCGGGTTTTGATCTAACCGCGGGATTGAAGCGCCTGCAGGGCAACCGGAAGCTCTACCGCAAATTGATCCTGGATTTCGGGGCCCAGTGCGCCGGGGCCGGCGCGGCCATCAAAAAGGCCCTGAACGACGGTGATCTGGGGGAAGCCCATCAACTGGTGCACAGCCTCAAGGGGTCTGCGGGTAATCTGGCGGCCGTCCCCGTCCAAAACGCCGCGGCGGAATTGGAGACCATCATCAAGGGGGCGGACACAGCCCCCCCGCAGACCGAACTAAGCCCGCATCTGGACCAACTGGCATCAGCGCTGGGTGAAGTTTCGGAGGGGATTCTACAATTGGGACGGCCGGCGGTTGAAGTTGTGGCAAAACCCACTGATAACATGCTGGCAGGGATACCCACGAAAAGCCGGGCGGCACTGGCCCAGGGTATTCGAGACGCCGCCGAAATCGGCGACCTCGGTGAAATAAGAAAAATCGCGGCCCAGATTGATGACCAGTTCAACGCTAATCATCGGCTAAGCCCGTATATTGTGAAATTAGCCGATGATTTCGACCTGGACGGTCTTGCGAAACTGGCCGATGTTATCGGCGGCACGGGATAGAGCGGTTCTTCGCCGCCCACGCCGCCGCCGGGGGGCGGTCCATCGACGCCCTATTGGTTGAAGATCTGAAGTTATTTTTGCGCGAACCCTTCACCCATCGTACTCACCCGGAC
>JAERRP010000305.1 GCA_016735415.1 Desulfobacterales bacterium
ATGTAGTCGCGGTCGATCCGGCCGGTGGCAACCAGATGATGGGCCATGCCTAAAGCCAGCGCCCCGTCGGTTCCGGGACGGATCCGGATATGGCGGTCTGCCCAGGCGGCGGTGGCGGTGCGCAGCGGATCGATGACCACCAGTTGCCCGCCGTTGCCGCGCACCGTTTCCAGGAAGGGAATCAGATGCGGGTTGGTCTCCAGGGGAATCCACCCCCAGCTAAACACGGTGCGCGACCGGGCGATGTCGTGGGGGGCGTGCCCGCGCATATCGCCGAAATCATAGCGCTGGGCGGCGATGCCGGCTGCCCAGCACAGGCTGCCCCGGGGCACCGAAGCACCCCCCAGATGATTGAAGAACATATGGTCCACGGATTTGATTGTCCCGCCATAGCCGCTGTCGGCGTAGTAGAGGATGGCGCGGCTGTCCCACCGGCGGCAGGCCCGCTCCATTCGGAGGGCCATTTCAGCGATGGCCTCTTCCCATGATACCGGCT
This sequence comes from Desulfobacterales bacterium, assembly GCA_016735415.1. The sequence goes on from JAERRP010000305.1 coordinate 497, forward strand.
GCCAGCCGGTGGCAGTGCGGCGCAGCGGCTGGCGCAAACGCTCGGGATGAACGAGGCGACTTAAGAGCTTTTTACCCTTGGTGCAGGCCTTGCCCCGGGTGAGGGGATGGGATCGATCGCCCCTTATGGCTGTCACCTGATCGTTTTCAACGACGGCCACCAGGCGACAGGCGTCGAAACAGTCCATGGGGCAGGCGAAGGGGATCTGTTTTTTCATGGGGCTATTTTCCCGACGAAAACATGCACAGGCTGTCCGCCGTGCTGAATGCTGTGGCGGCGGGCCGCAAAAGTGAGATGCCGGCCCAGGCGCCGGTTGGGGGCCAGAACCGCAGCCGTCCATCCCTTGAAATCCGATTTCAGTTTGCGGTCGATTCCGCGGTAGATTCCTTCAATGGACTGGCGGGAACCCAATCTTCGTCCGTAGGGCGGGTTGAGGACCACAATGCCGCTGACGGTCTGACCGAACGATTGACCCGTCAGATCCTCGAAATTCCGGTGGTCCGCGTGGATGACGTCGTCAAGGCCATGCGCGGTCAGCGTTTGCTGCAGCCTCCGGATGATGTCGGGATTCCGGTCCGATGCAAAGATCATGGGCTGGGGCCAGGCCATGTCGGGGGGGGCCGCCGTTCGCCGGATGTGGCGCCAGCGTGCCGCCCGAAAGGCCGGCCATGCCATGAACGGGAATTCGCGAAACCACCCCGGCGGAATCTTTTTAGCCATCAAGGCCCCTTCGAGGGAAAAGGTCCCGCTGCCGCACATGGGGTCGCAGAGAATTTCCCGCCCGGTGTAACCGGCCCGCAGCAGGACGGCGGCGGCCAGGGTTTCACGCAGCGGGGCCCGGCCGCTCTTTATCTTGATGCCCCTTTTGTGCAGGTTGGCGCCGCTGCTGTCAATCGAAAGCTGGCAGCGGTCGCGGTCCAGGCGGGCATAAATGCGTTGGTGGCCGGAATCAATTGTTTTCTTCGTGGCGACCGGCGCGAAGGCCGCCATCCGTGTCTGAATGCCCTGCTGAATGCGTTCGGCGACCGCATCCGAATGATAGAGCCGGGAGTGGCGGGCCCGGACCTTGACATCCGTTGCGCCACCGGGCGGGAGATAGAGTTCCCAGGGGATCGCGGCCGTTTTTTGGACCAGGGTTTCAAACTGTTCGGCCCGGAACTGTTCGATCCGCATCAGAATGCGGTGGGCCGTGCGGCATTGCAGATTGGCCTCGTAGCATTCGTGCAGGCGTCCCTCAAAGGTCAGGCCGCCTTTCTCGATACCGGTAACGGCCAATGCGCCCGGAAGCGCTATCAATTCACGACGGCAAAGCGTTTCCAGACCGGGGGCCGTGATGGCAAAAAACGACTGCACCGGCCCGATCAGATGGCGTTTGATCCGGCGTTCCAGCGCGGCGGGGGTTGGGGAGGGATCGGCGGTTTTCATGGCGTGCCCCGGAGGCACCCGCGGCGAAAGGGCTGGGATCGAGTTTTATCGCCCTGGCCTGGCGCGGTTGGGGTTTCTGTCATCATGTCGGCTTTCCATGGACCGGCCCTTATATTTCGATAAGAACGTGTTTTTGATTGCCCCCCCTTTATCACAATCCCGCTGGACGGCCAATGCCCGAGATGATTGGGGTGGCGCCCGTATGCCGATTTGACATCCGCCGGGGCTTCCGCTATGGCTTTCAGACTTAATCGTTTCCGTTTATCTCAATTCGATGCGCAACAGGAGGATATCATGGCTGCTGGAATCAACAAGGTTATCTTGGTCGGTCACCTGGGACGGGACCCTGAAGTGCGCTATACGCAGGACGGCCGGCCGATCTGTAATTTTACGATGGCCACCTCCGAACAGTGGCGGGACAAAAATACGGGGGAAAAGCGCGACAGCACCGAATGGCACCGTGTCGTGGTGTTCGGCAAGCTGGCCGAGATCTGCGGCGAGTACCTCTCCAAGGGGCGCCAGGTATATATCGAGGGCAAGCTGCAGACCCGCAAGTGGACGGACAACAACGGAAACGATAAGTGGACCACCGAAGTGGTCGTTGATATCCGCGGCACGATGCAGATGCTGGGCTCACGCGATAATGCCGGCGGCGGCGGCGGTGGTGGTGGTGGATACCGTCAGGGGTCGCCTTCCGGCGGCGGTGGTGGCCAAGGGCAGAATGCCCCTTCCAGTGGCGGTGGCGGTTACGGGCAGAATGCTTCGTCCGGTGGCGCTCCGGGGGGTGACCAGGGCCAGCCCAGTTATCCCGAAAACGAAGACGATATCCCCTTCTAGAAAACTGGTCCTGATGGGCTAAACAATGGCTTTGCGGCAGCGTGACAACGACCGGTCCGTCGTGTTTCCCGGTTCACAATCTTGCGGTCGAACCCGAATTCATCCAGGCGGAAAAGGTAAACAGTGAGGTCGATGATGTTGGTGCGGATGGCGGCCGGATTACAGTCTGCCTGTAATCCCATTCGTAAGGCGACAGTAAAAAAAACCCCAAGTATCGGCCGGGGACCGGCCTTGCCTGGGGCTTGACGGGGTTGCTATCGGTTCTAAGGCACCCGCTGGTGCCGTGTTGAAAAAGAAACGGCACTATCGTGATCGCTGACAGGCGTCGGTGCGCTGATTCAGGGTTTTTTATCTTCTTCGATTTTATCGGTATCTTTTTTATCGTCGTCGGCGGTCGCCGATTTAAAGCTTTTGATCGCTTTACCCACCCCGGCGCCGATTTCCGGCAGTTTCCCCGCACCAAAAATAATCAATATAATGACCAGTATGATGATCAGTTCCGGCATTCCAATTCCGAACATGCGTTTTTCCTCCTACTCCGACGGGGTGTTTTTCAATTCTGTCAACAGACGGGCAAAATCTTTCGACCGGAAATGCCGGTCGAGGGCGGCGCGGTGATTGATCCAGGTCGACCACACTTCCAACCAGGCTTCGTTGCGCCAGTAAAGGGCGTCGAGGCCGCGCCCCTGCAGCCGCTCGATATAGTCCACAAATTCTTCGGCACAGTCGTCGCAGAAACGATACGGAATGCGCCGGTCGCGGATCTGGCCGGTCTCGCAAGGGCAACCGGACGCAATCGGGGCGCCGCAGCGCTCGCATACCGCCGCACAACCGGCGCATTGATACAGTTGCTGAGCCGCTTTGCGTTTGCGCCGGTCGAGCGAGGCCGACTGATTATTTTTGGCCTGCGCCAATTTGTCGCATATCGATATAATATCTGCCATGGCAAGTCAAAGAGGGTTTAACCATCGATTGGAATTAGAACCTATTTTTGAGATACGTCCAAAAAAAATATATCACCGCCCTGTCTTGAGTGTCAATGCGTTACCTGCCGGGGTCCGATGGTGGGGGCGGCGGCTTCTCTTGCAGATCCGTTGCCCCCATGATAAATCCCCCTTCTATGGTGGATTATAAAAATAGAGGTCGTTATGTCGATATTTCAACCTGAGTGCCGCCCCCTGCTGATCGGCAGCCTGCCGGTGTCCGATCACAACCAGGCCCTCGATCTGGTCTTGGCCGCCACGCCCCGGATTCCGCTCTGGGTGCAGTTGCCCGTCTTCCGGGAGGAAGGCATGGTACCGCAATTCATGCCCGGGATGCCGGGCTTGGTACATGAGGAGGACCGTTCGCTGATCGATACCGGCAGCGATGCCTTCGAAACGGAATTGACGGCGTTTTACGAGGATTATCTGCAGGCCTCCGGGGATGAGGCCGCCCTGCGAAAATCCCGCTTTGCCCTGGCCCCGGACACGGCCCGGGGTTTCCATGTGTTCATGGAGCGGATCGGGCGCCTGTCGCCGCCGCCCCTGGCCGTCAAGGGACAGGTGACCGGTCCGGTAACCTTTGGTCTGGGGTTGAAAGACCGGCAGGGTCGATCGGTTTTCTACGATCTGCATGCCCGCGATGCGGCCGTCAAGCTGCTGGCCCTGAAAGCCGCCTGGCAGGTGCAGCAGCTTAAGACCTTCAAGGTGCCGGTCATCGTGTTCGTGGACGAGCCGGCCCTGGCCGGTTACGGCTCATCGGAAATGATCAGCATCTCGGGCGAGGAAATCCTCGCAGCCTTGGAAGAGGTTTTCGAAGCCATTCACAAGGCCGGGGGGCTGGCCGGTATTCACGTGTGCGCCAACACGGACTGGGGGCTCATTTTGGGATCGACCCTGGATATCGTCAATTTCGATGCCTATGGTTATGCCGACCGTTTTTTGCTTTATGCCGACCAGGTGCGTCAATTCCTCGCGCGGGGCGGATTGATTGCCTGGGGCATCATCCCCACCGGACCGGCCGACGTGATCGAAAGGGAATCGGTCGACACGCTGGTCGCCCGCTGGCGGGAACTGATGGCTGCCGCCGAGGGCCGGGGTCTCGATCCGGAAGTTTTGCGGCGTCAGTCCCTGATCACCCCCAGCTGCGGGACGGGATCGCTGAGCGTGGCCCACACCCGCAAGGTTCTGGATCTCACCCGGGAGGTCTCCCGTGCGGTGCGGGGAGGCTGAAACATAGCGTTACGATTGGACTTGTTCGGGATTGCAATGCCGCTTCTTTGGGAATGAACCACTCCATAAAACGTCTAGATTGAAAAGAGGTTACCATGCTTGATGCCGACCGCAAACATTTCAGCGGTGCCCGCCGCTATGTTCTGGATGAAGAACTGGCGGCCATCGTGAATATATCCATGGCCCTGGAAATGCCCCTGCTGCTCAAGGGTGAGCCCGGTACCGGTAAGACCATGCTGGCCCACGCCATTGCCGAGAGTCTGGGCATGCCCCTGATCGTGCTGAACGTCAAATCGAGCATGAAGCTGGTGGAGGCGCTCTACCAGTACGACACCTTGACCCGGCTGAACGACAGCCGCTTCGGCGATTCGGCCCGCGATGTCAGCAACATCGAGGACTATATTAAAATGGGCAAGATCGGTCAGGCTTTCACGGCCGAGGCCCGTACGGTTCTTTTAATCGACGAAATCGATAAAGCCGACACCGATTTTCAGGACGACATGCTGGATGTCCTGGACCAGATGGAGTTCGACATCATCGAGATCGACAAAACCGTCGGGGCCGTTCACCGGCCTGTGATCGTCATCACCTCCAATGCCAAAAAAGATCTTTCGGACCCTTTCCTGTGGCGCTGCAATTTTCACCACCTCGCCTTTCCCGACCCCAAAATGATGCGTAAGATCCTCCGCGTGCATTTCCCGGAGATCGACAGCGAGTTGATGGACAACGCCGAGCAGACTTTTTACCGGCTGCGGGAACTGGAGGGGATCGAGAAGCGGCCGGCCACACGCGAGCTGATCAACTGGATCCGGGCGCTGGGAACCGACCCGGATTTCAAGCCCCGGAAGCTGGCCGGGGGCGATATCCCCTTTCTGGGGGTCCTGTTCAAGAAGAGCCAGGATTATCAGAAGGCCGGCGCTCTGGTGAGCCGCCGCAAACTGTTCTGATGTTCGTCAACTTTTTCTATACCCTGCGCGAGTCGGGGATACCGGTCAGCCCGACGGCCTTTCTGACCCTGCACCGTGCCCTGGGCACCGACCTGATCGCCTCGTTGAACGATTTTTACACGGCCGCGCGGACCATCCTGGTGAAAAGCGAGCGCTATTTCGATCTCTACGATCAGGTCTTCGCCCATTATTTCGAAGGGGCCGAGCTGCCGGATACGGACGGCCTGGCGCTGGACGAACTGGCCCGCTCGCTTCTGGAGGCCTGGCTGCGCAATCCCCGGGAGATGGCCGCCGCGCTGGGGATCGACGAGGAACAGCTCCGGAAACTCAGCCCGGAAGAACTGCTCGACTATTTCAAGGAACGTCTCAAGGACCAGAAGGGCGAGCATCACGGCGGCAATCGCTGGATCGGCACCGGCGGCACCTCACCGGTGGGCCATTCAGGTTTTCACCCCGAAGGCATGCGGGTCGGCGGGGTGTCGCGCAACAAATCGGCCGTCAAGGTGGCCCTGGACCGACGTTACCGCGATTATTCCCTGAGCGGCCCCCTGACGGAGGCCATGATGGGCGAGGCCCTCAAACGCCTGCGTCACATGGTGCCGTCCGGTCCCCGCGACCGGGTCAATGTGGATGCCACCATCTACCAGGCTATGAAAAACGGCGGGGAGATCGAGATCGTTTTCGACCGCGACCTGAAAGACCGCCTCAAGGTCATCCTGGCCATCGACAACGGGGGCTGGTCCATGGACCCCCATATTAAAATCGTGCAGACCCTGTTCGACTATGCCAGGGCCCAGTTCAAGGACATCCAAACCCTCTACTTTCACAACAGCGTTTACGACGCCCTCTGGGTCGATCCCACCCGCTACAAAACCCCTCTCCGGCTGGAGGAACTGGCCTCGCGTTACGCACCTGCAACCCGCCTCATCCTGGTGGGCGACGCCAGCATGGCGCCCTATGAATTGATGGCCCGCGAGGGCTCCATCTATATCAAGGAGCGCAGCGGCGAGCCCAGCATCAAACGGCTGCAGTATCTGGCCGATACCTTCGACAAAACCGTGTGGCTCAACCCCGTGCCCCGGCGCATGTGGGATTACACCCAGACCATCGACGTCATCCGCGGCATTTTTCCCATGTTCGAGCTGTCCATTGATGGGTTGGAGGGGATGGTCACCCATCTCATGGCCAAACCCTAGAAGCCGATTATAATCCGCATCTAACGCCCAATGGTTGTGTTATCCCGCCAATTGCAATGCTCACGTACAATGTGTACGCTCCGCTTGCAATTGGCGGGATGCCTTGCCCTTGGGCGTAATCTACGGATTCTAATCGACTTGTGGTTGGGTTTCGCCGCTTTCAAATCACGGAAGGCCTTGCCCTTGAAGGCGATCCAGGGATTAGAAACGGCTTCGATAGTGTAATAGTGCAAATCTCGCGGCCCGGGGCGGCGTTGCTGCGCGCCGCGAAATGCTCACATTTGCGATTGGATTTTGTAAGTTCGCGTGCTGTGTCTGGATGATAGCGACGACATAATTTTAATGGGAAGGGTTGCCAGGGTCTGCGGATCGGCCAGATGCGGGTCCGGCCAGGTGCTGAAAACTGACGATAGCAATATAAAATGGGGGCCAGGGGTCAACGCTCTGTTGGCTGGACCTCAGACGGTTTGATTCCGTACAGCCGGCAGGTGTTGGTCCAGACCGCGTCGGCCAGTGCTTCCGGGGCGGCACCGCGGGCTTCGGCCACCGTTAGAAGCGTGGTGCGCACGAAGGCCGGTTCGTTGCGCCGGTGGCGGTTGCGTTCCGGCGCCGGGGTGAGATAGGGGGCATCCGTTTCCACCAGCAGGCGATCCTCCGGGATGCGGGCCACTATCGCGCGCAGATCGGCGCCGCGGGCTTTCATGGTGACAATGCCGGTAATGCCGATGTACAGGCCCAGGGCCAGGTAGGCCTCCAACTCATCCGGGTTGCCGCTGAAGCAATGCACAACCCCGCGGATTGACTGGCGGTCGAAGCGCTGCAGCAGTTCCAGGAAGCGGCCGCCGCTGTCCCGTTCGTGGAAGATCAGCGGCAGGTTGAGTTCGAGCGCGATGTCGACCTGGCGCTGGAACCATTCTTCCTGAACCTTGCGGGGTGAATACATGCGGTTGAAATCAAGCCCGGTCTCGCCCCAGGCCTTGACCTTGGGATGCGCAGCCATCTGCTGCAGTTCGCTCAGAACGGCCTCCGAACATCCTTGGGCATCGTGGGGATGGATTCCCACGGATGCGAAAATACCATTATGGGTTTCCGCCAGTGTCACGGCCTGCCGGGAGCGGGGAATATCGATGCCCACCATCATGATCGCTTCCACACCGGCGGTTCGCGCGCGCGCCAGCACGGCCTCGCGGTCCTGATCGTAGCTCGCGTCATCGAGATGGCAATGGCTGTCAAAAAGTCGCATTATGATTTCTCCGCAGCAGGCCTCATGGGGTGTGATAAATTGTCTAAAAGGCTATTGTTTGTACATACAAATAAGGCGCGACGCTGACCGAGGCAACTGTTTTGATTCGAAACACCTCTGAACGCCTTTTTAACAACGCAGTGCGATCTGGTGAACTCCACCTGCAACATGATCGGGAACGGTTGCAAGAATCTGTGATATCCGCCGACCGGGACCTCTGGCGCCACCCATCCCGATTTTCATTGTCAACATGTGCGCAAATGAGGTAAATAACCAGCTTCGGTTTTTCGGGCGGGGCCATTTCCCGGGATGCGGGGCCGATCCGCGGGCCTTCTCAAGGGGACACAATCGCCGCCGGATTTAGCGTCCCGGCCGGCCGGATCGAATGCCGCTAAGCGTTTTCAGAAGGAGTTTTAAAAATGCAAATTGCTTTTTTGGAACGATGCGAAGTCCCGCCAAACGGGTCCATACCTTGTGGGCGCACTCCGGGGCGGGTGATAGTGATAGATGGATTGGGAGGTAGGCATGTTTAAAATCGTCAAACGGGAAGAAATGTCCGAAGGCAACGTGATCCTGAACGAGATCGAGGCGCCTGCGATTGCCAGAAAAGCCCGGCCGGGGCAGTTCGTCATTCTCAAGGCCAACGAGAATGGCGAGCGGATTCCGCTGACCATGGCGGATACGGACCCTGAAAAAGGCACCATTACCGTTATCTACATGGTCGTCGGCAAATCCACAGCGCTGTTTAAAGCACTGCGGGTCGGCGATGTATATCAGGACGTCATCGGGCCCCTGGGCAAACCCACCCATCTTGAAAAAGTGGGCACCGTGGTGTGCGTGGGCGGCGGTACCGGGGTGGCCGTGCTGCATCCCATCGTCCGGGCGCTCAAGGCGATCGGCAATCACGTGATCTGCATTATCGGCGCCCGCTCCAAAGATCTTCTCATTCTGGAAGACCAGATGAAAGCGTCCTCCAACGATCTCAGGGTCTGCACGGACGACGGTTCCTACGGGCACCACGGGTTCGTGACCGATGTTCTCAAGGAGGTTCTGGAGACGGAAGACGTGAAACTGGCGGTGGCCATCGGGCCGGTGCCCATGATGAAGTTCGTCTCCCTGATCACCAAGGAAAAGGGCGTCAAGACGATCGTGAGTCTCAACCCCATCATGGTGGACGGCACCGGCATGTGCGGCGGCTGTCGGGTCAGCATTGCAGGCCAAACCAAGTTCGCCTGTGTGGACGGTCCGGAATTCGACGGGCACCAGGTGGACTACGATGAGCTGATGCTACGCCTGCAGGCTTACTGCGAAGATGAAAAGGCCTGTATGGACGGCTACTGCCGCATCCGGCCCTGAAAAACAGAAAAGACCAATCCCCGCGCGCTGCGGGAGATAAATCGATATTGTGAAGGAACCCAAAATGACGGAAGTGACGGCCAGTAAAGGAAAGAAAAAAGCAATTCCCCGCGTTCCCCTGCCGGAACAGGAAGCGGATGTCCGGCGGCGAAATTTTGATGAAGTGCCTCTGGGCTACACCCCGGAGATGGCCCGGGAAGAAGCGTCGCGTTGCCTGCAGTGCCGGAAGCCGGCCTGTGTGCAGGGATGTCCGGTCAGCGTGGATATCCCCGGTTTCATCCATTTTATCAAGGAGGGCGATTTCAGCGGCGCGATCCGCAACCTCTGGGGCCAAAATGCCCTTCCGGCCGTGTGCGGTCGGGTTTGCCCCCAGGAAATCCAGTGCGAAGGTGTCTGCATTCTCGCTAAGAAGGGCGACCCCGTGGCCATCGGCAACCTGGAACGGTTCGCGGCGGATTACGAGCGCGCCCACGGCAGCGGCGTCCTGCCGCCCCAGGCCCCGGCCACCGGCAAGAAGGTGGCGGTGGTGGTGCTCTATGAGAGGTTAAATGCTGTGGGTTATACTTCTTGCTGTGTGAGAGGTTACACTATGTGGGTTATACCTCTTGCTCTATGAGAGGTTACACTATGTGGGTTACACCTCTTGCTGTATAAGAGGTTACACTATGTGGGTTACACCTCTTGCTCTATGAGAGGTTACACTATGTGGGTTACACCTCTTGCTCTATGAGAGGTTACACTATGTGGGTTACACATCTGGCTGTATGAGAGGTTACACTATGTGGGTTACATCTCTTGCTCTATGAGAGGTTACACTATATGGGTTACACCTCTTGCTCTATGAGAGGTTACACTATGTGGGTTATACCTCTTGCTATATGAGAGGTTACACTATGTGGGTTACACCTCTTGCTCTGTGAGAGGTTACACTATATGTGTTACACCTCTTGCTCTATGAGAGGTTACACTACATGGGTTACACCTCTTGCTCTATGAGAGGTTACACTATGTGGGTTATACCTCTTGCTGTATGAGAGGTTACACTATGTGGGTTATCCCTCTTGCTCTATGAGAGGTTACACTATGTGGGTTATACTTCTTGCTGTGTGAGAGGTTACACTATGTGGGTTACACCTCTTGCTCCATAAGAGGTTACACTATGTGGGTTATACTTCTTGCTGTATGAGAGGTTACACTATATGGGTTATACCTCTTGCTCTATGAGAGGTTACACTATGTGGGTTACACCTCTTGCTGTATAAGAGGTTATACAACGTGGGTTACATTTCTTGCTCTATGAGAGGTTAAATGCTGTGGGTTATACTTCTTGCTCTATGAGATGTTACACTGTGGGTTACACCCTGTGCTCTGGGAGAGAATATTAAGCTTTTTGTGGGTGACACCTCTTGCTCCGGTAGAGAATGTTACACTATATGGGTTACTACACCTGTTGCACTGTGATTGAAAATCTGATTCCATGCCAAGTCAGAGCTGAAAAAAACTAATATGGCCTTAAACTGGGGTTATTCAATTGTTAAAAGATAACAGTGATAGAAAAAGATGGACTAAGTGCTTTTTGCATGATATCAGGATAGTGTTATTATGACCTCAGAGTACAATCAATATTCATACATTATTGATGCAATATTTCACCTCAAACAAATGTCCAGCTGCCCAACCAATAGGGACCTGAAAGATGAATGTATTGTCTGTACTGATTCCCAAGTACAGAAGCATAGAAACTATTAACGGGTCCACGAAATAAACATTGTTCATACCTTATTTTTGTTATTTCAT
>JAERRP010000888.1 GCA_016735415.1 Desulfobacterales bacterium
GGGTTTTCATTGATAAATCGCTCCAGGAAAACCCTTTTGTCATCCATTTCAACAAACATCACAAAGTGGGAGACATTTTTTGAAACCGGATCTTCCGGAGAGATCTGGATACGAATAGCCGTGCTTTTAACCTGGGAATAGGCAAGCTTCTTGATCTCTTTGTTGATGGTCGCTGAGAAGAAAAGGGTCTGGTGTTTTCCCGGGAGCATTCTTTTTACAGCCTTGATATCCTTTATAAACCCGTTATCCAGCATGCGGTCGGCCTCATCCAGCACCAGGGTATGAAGGCCCTTGATATTTATTACACCCTGGCTGATCAGATCAAACATTCGCCCCGGCGTGGCAATCAGGATATCAATACCGGCCTGCAATTTTTTTATCTGAGCATCCTGATCGACCCCGCCGTATACGGCATAGCTCTTGACCTTGGTATGCCGGGACAAGCGCGTGAAAACATCATCGATCTGCATGGCCAGCTCCCTCGTGGGAACCATCACAAGGCACTTTATACCCACCGTACGCTTGCTGCTTTTAAAACTGTGAAGCATGTCAATCATCGGAATGGCAAACGCCAGGGTTTTGCCGGTACCGGTCTGGACAATGGCCAGCACATCCTCCCCTTTCAGTATCGACGGGATCGATTTATATTGAATATCCGTGGGTTTCTTAAACCCCAGTCCGGCAAGATTTTTCTTAATATCTTCCGAAATATGGTACTTATCAAATTTCATGACACCTCATTATTTTAAAAATATCCGTTTTTCTGGGTATATAGCCTTTACCGCGCCAATAAACAAATATTCATTCGGAGTGGACATAGTGCTTTAACATTGACTTAGGTCAAATACATTTCTTGCAATTCAGTTTACGAACTGATTACAAACCACTGATCTATTCCAACTAAAATCCAAATTTTTTATCTGCGCCGGCAATACATCCGCTGTTGTTTTTTTGCATCGACATTCATTGTTTTGGTAATCGTTTACTCGCAAAGGCCATCAACCCGCTGCATCGCATTTGAACCCTTTCAAATTAATGGAGGTATCCGATGGCTGAATCCTCAATATTTTCAAAGCTGCGGTTTCTTCGTCCCAAAGGTCAAAAAAATGGATGCGCGGAGGAAAAAACAACAGATGCCTGGGCGGAATTTCGCTGCGGCCAGAGAGAGTGGGAGGATTTCTACCGGCGTCGATGGCAATATGACAAGAAGGTGCGATCCACCCACGGTGTCAACTGCACCGGTTCATGTTCCTGGGATGTCTATGTCAAAAACGGCATCCTGGTATGGGAAACACAAGCTACGGACTATCCCGCCTGCGGTGAAGGTTACCCCAACCACGAACCAAGGGGATGCCCGCGGGGAGCAACCTGCTCCTGGTACACATACAGCCCGGTGCGCCTGAAGTACCCCCTTATACGGTCAGCCCTGCTTGAAATGTGGCAGGAAGCCTTGCGCAGGCATCAAGATCCTGTATCGGCCTGGGAAAGCATTGTCAGCGATACGGACAAACGCAAAAGATACCAGCGCGAACGCGGTAAAGGCGGATTTGTAAGAGTCAGTTGGGATGAAGCCGCAACGTTTATTGCCGCTTCAATGATTTACACCATTAAACAATATGGACCGGATCGTTTTTTTGGGTTTACGCCGATTCCCGCCATGTCGATGGTCTGTTATGCCTCGGGGGCCCGATTCCTATCTTTGATTGGCGGCTCTTTGATCAGCTTTTATGACTGGTACTGCGATCTGCCGCCGGCATCCCCCCAGATTTGGGGGGAACAGACCGATGTGCCTGAAAGCGCTGACTGGTATGAATCCACCTACTTGATCGTCTGGGGCTCCAACATCCCCATGACCCGCACCCCGGATGCGCATTTCTTTACCGAGGTCAGGTATCGCGGTGCCACGGTGACCGCGGTGGCGCCGGATTACGCCGAGTACGTCAAGTTTGCGGACACGTGGCTGCCAGCCAAGGCCGGAACCGATGCGGCCCTGGCCATGGCCATGACCCATGTCGTTTTCAAAGAATTCTACATGGACCGGCCATCCGCGTATTTCACGTCTTACGCCAGGGCTTACACCGATCTACCTTTTGTCGTCATCCTGGAGCGCAGCGAACACACCACGGTGCCCGGGAAATTGCTGCGCGCCTCCGATCTGGGAATGGACATCAAAAACGCGGAATGGAAAACGGTGCTTTACGACGAGGTGTCCGACCGTTTTTGTGCGCCCAATGGCAGTATCGGTTTCCGCTGGAGCGAAGAAGGCCGTTGGAACTTGAAACTGGAAGAAAATGGTTCGGAAATAGAGCCGGTCCTCAGCTTTGCAACGACGCACGACGATTGGGTAACGGTAACATTACCGCTTTTCGAGTCCGATGGCGCCAAAACGAAAGCCGGTATGGGACCCGTCAGGAAGATAGCGGCGCCTGGCGGAGAGCTGACGGTTACCACCGTGTTCGATCTGATGGCGGCACAGCTGGGGATCGCGCCCAGGCAAGCGCCATCGGCCCCGGATGATTACCCCGTGGATTATGATGATGTAAAACCTTACACACCGGCCTGGCAGGAGGCGATCACCGGAGTTCCAAAGGCGGATGTCATCCGCGTGGCCAGAGAATTTGCCGCCAACGCCGAAAAAACGCGGGGCAAATCCATGATCGTTCTGGGAGCCGGCGTAAACCACTGGTACCACAGCGACATGATCTACCGCACCATCATCAACCTGACGACATTATGCGGATGCCAGGGCGTCAACGGCGGCGGTTGGGCCCACTATGTGGGGCAGGAAAAAGTCAGACCGCAAGCGGCCTGGTCCCAATTGGCTTTTGCGCTGGATTGGCGACGCCCCCCCCGGCAGCAAAACGGCACCTCCTTTTTCTACTTTGCGACGGACCAGTGGCGCTATGACAATTTCAGTGCCCAAAGCCTCTGGTCACCAGGGAGCGACCCCAACCTCCCCGAACACATGGCGGATTATAACGCCATTGCCGCCCGTCTGGGGTGGCTGCCTTCATATCCTCAGTTCAACCGAAACCCGATCGATCTCTGCCGGGACGCTGTCGAAGCAGGCGCAGCGTCCAACGAGCAAATCATTGCGCATGTGGTCGAAAGGCTCAAAGAAGGCAAATTGCAGTTTGCAATCGAAGATCCTGACAATCCAAAGAACTTCCCGCGCATGCTGTTTCTATGGCGGGCCAATCTTCTGGGGGCCAGCGGAAAAGGCCACGAGTATTTCCTGAAACATCTATTGGGCGTTGAAAATGCCGTGTTCAACAAGGACAGCGCCCTCCGTCCGGAAGAGATCCAATGGACCGACCAGGCCCCGGAAGGCAAGCTGGACCTTCTGGTGACCTCCGAGCTGCGAATGTCAACCAGTGCGATGTACGCCGACATCGCCCTGCCCGCCGCCGGCTGGTATGAGATGCATGACCTCAACACCACCGACATGCATCCATTTATCCACCCCTTCAACCCGGCCATCGACCCGCTCTGGGAATCGCGGACCAATTGGGAGCAGTTTAAAACGATTGCGGAGAAGTTTTCCGAGCTGGCGAGCGTGCATCTGGCGGAAACCAGGGATATCGTCGCCACGCCGCTGCTGCACGACAGCCCGGGTGAAATTGCACAGATCGCCGTCAAGGACTGGCGCAAGGGCGAGACTGAGCCTGTTCCGGGAAAAACCATGCCGGCCCTGACGGTGGTGTCACGTGACTATCCCAATACCTATAAGATGATGACGGCTCTGGGGCCACTGGCGCACGAGGTCGGCGTCGGCTCCAAGGGGGTCATGTGGAAGGCCGGGGAAGAATATG
>JAERRP010000901.1 GCA_016735415.1 Desulfobacterales bacterium
GCGGTGCTGAGCGCGTTCGATGTCCGCCTGGACAACACCGAACTGAACTGCTGCGGCTATCCGGTGCGTCATCAGAATTTAGCCGCCTCGGTCTTGGCGGCCGCCCGCAACCTGGCGATAGCCGACCGAAAAGATCTGCCGCTTTTGACACCCTGCCAGTGTTGTTTTGGCAATTTAAAACAGGCCGCTTACTGGCTGGATGAAAACACCGAACTGCGCCGTTTCGTCAATGGTCAACTGGACGCCGAGGGTCTCCGCTGGCATCGACACATTCCAGTGCGTCACCTGCTTTCCGTTCTGGCCGAGGATATCGGGATAGAGAAGATCAGGGCCCGGGTGACTCATCCCCTGGAAGGGCTTTCCGTTGCGGCCCATTACGGCTGTCACGCCCTGCGCCCGGGTCATGTGGTTCAACTGGACAATCCGCTGGCTCCCACGATTTTCGAAAACCTTCTGGCCGCTATCGGCGCGACCCCGCTGGATTGGCCCCTGCGGCTGGACTGTTGCGGTCACCCGCTGGGGGATAAAAACCCCTCGCTGTCCCTGAAGCTGATGGCCCGCAAACTCGAAGATGCCCGCGGGGTCGGCGCCCGGGTTCTGTCCACCGCCTGCACCCACTGCCAGATGCAGTTTGATGCGCGGCCTTCGGCCCTCCCGGAGAAAGATGAAGCGCCCCTTCCGGCGCTGCTTTATCCCCAGCTGCTGGGATTGGCCCTGGGGCTGCCGCATGAGACCCTGGGCCTTACGGGCCACATGGTTGATGGTCTCGCAGAAAGTCACAATTTGAATAGTTGAACCTTTGAGGAAAGGATTTCCGCCATGGGTAACTACATCGGCGCGGTCGATCTCGGCACCACCAGCAATCGCTTTGTCATCTTCGATCGCCAGGGCCATATCGTTGGCCTGGATCAGCAGGAGCACGAACAGATTTTCCCCAGACCCGGATGGATCGAACACGACCCCATCGAAATTTGGGACAACACCCGGTCCGTCATTCGCGGAGCCCTCGGTAAAACCGGCATCAAGGGCACTGAAATCGCCGCCATCGGCATCACCAACCAGCGCGAGACCACGGTGGTCTGGAACCGTCATACCGGCAAACCCTGTTGCAACGCGATTGTCTGGCAGTGCACCCGCACGGACACCATCTGCAATGACCTCATGGCGGAAGGAGGGCAGGACCGATTCCGGGAACAGACCGGGCTGCCCATTGCCACCTATTTCTCAGGGCCCAAAATCAAGTGGATCCTGGACAACGTGCCGGAGGTCCGCACGGCGGCCGAAAGGGGCGACGCCCTGTTCGGTACCATCGAAACCTGGATTATCTGGTGGTTGACCGGCGGGCCGGAGGGCGGCGCCCACGTCACGGATGTCACCAATGCCAGCCGCACCCTGATGATGGACCTGAAAACCCTGGCCTGGGATGACGAAATCCTGGGGATCCTGGGAATTCCATCCCGGATGCTGCCCCGCATCGTGCCCTCGGTGGACCGGGACACCTGGGGCCACACCCTGATGGAGGGTCCTCTCAAAGCCACGGTGCCGGTCTGCGGCGCCCTGGGGGATCAGCAGGCCGCCCTGGTGGGCCAGGCCTGTTTCGAGGTGGGCGAGGCCAAAAATACATACGGCACGGGGTGTTTCCTGCTGCTGAATACCGGCACCGAACCGGTGGTATCGAAACACGGTTTACTAACCACGATCGCCTATCAAGTCAGCGGGCAGGCCCCGGTTTATTGTCTGGAAGGCTCGATCGCCATTGCCGGCGCCCTGGTACAGTGGTTTCGCGACAACCTCAACCTGATCGAGCAGGCCCCGGAAATCGAGCAACTGGCCCTCTCGGTCGAAGACAACGGCGGGGCTTACATCGTCCCGGCCTTTTCCGGCCTGTTCGCGCCTTACTGGCGGTCGGACGCCCGGGGCGCCATCGTGGGGCTGACACGTTTCGTCAACAAAGGCCACCTGGCCCGGGCGGTCCTGGAGGCCAACGCCTTCCAGACCCGCGACATCGTGGAAGCCATGAACAAGGATTCGGGGGTCGCCCTGGCCAGCCTCAAGGTGGACGGCGGCATGGTCGGCAACAACCTGCTGATGCAGTTACAGTCCGATATCCTGGACGTCCCCGTCATCCGGCCCACCATAACGGAAACCACCGCCCTGGGGGCCGCCTACGCCGCCGGCCTGGCGGTGGGCTACTGGTCCGACCGGGAGGAATTGCGGCGCAACTGGTCGGTGGATCGGACCTGGGAGCCCGACATGCCGGCGGAAAAGCGTGCCAAGGCTTACCGGGAATGGCAAAAGGCGGTGGAACGCACCTTTGACTGGGTTTAAGGGCTTCGAAAAAAAGCCGCGGTCATGATGGCAGACCGCGGCTTGGATAAAATGGTGAGAACCTGATGATCAGGACGGACTTTCCCCGGATTTCAACTTGAAATCACCCATCTTGAATAAAATGAACTTCAACCAGCGCATGCCGAAGTTCAATAGTTCAACCTCGTCGTTCTTGATCTTCTCCAGCGTTTCCGAATCGACGTCGTAGCGTTCCAGAAAAGAACTCTCGAAAACGAATTGCCGGAAGTTGTCGAGATTGTAGCTGGCGAGGAAAAACATCTGTTTGCTCTTGTCGGTGAGCTTGATATTCGGGGGAAAGGAGCGCTTGCGCACCACCAGGTCGGTCCACTCGGCATTGATTTCATCGTGGTAATCCACCCCCTGGTCCCGGCGCCATTCTTCGACCGACCACTCCTGGTCCTCTTCATATCCCTTACAATGGGGTTCGTCCACGAAGAAGTAAAACCCTTCGTCGTCGGAACCGTCCTTGTGCATCAGGGAGGCCACCCCCAGGGGATAATAGCGGCAGGTGGTGGGGCGGTCTTCGTAGACGATGCAGCCGTCGTCGCGCACGAAGGGACAGGACTGCTGTTCGTCATCGAGCAGTTTGAGGGTGACGACCGGCAGGTCGGTCTTCTCCATGATATGCGGTTCGGTGTAAATCGCCAGGAATTCCTCGGAGGAAATCC
>JAERRP010000665.1 GCA_016735415.1 Desulfobacterales bacterium
GGCCATATTTATTAAAGGCACAACCCTTAACCAACTCAATCGTTATGAAGAAGCAATTGCCGCTTACGATAAGGTGATTTCGTGTTTTGGAGATGCGGAAGAGGGGGAATTCCGTGAAGCGGCGGCAAGGGCCATGCTTGACAAAGGGTACTGCTTTGGCCAACTCAATCGCTCCG
This sequence comes from Desulfobacterales bacterium, assembly GCA_016735415.1. Next base: position 177 of record JAERRP010000665.1, read on the forward strand.
AAGAGGCTGAAATAGCTTTTCGCCAAGCAATTGAACTAAAACCTGACGACAGTACGGCTAACATCAAATTGATTGAATTGTTGCTAAAGATACCGGAAAGGCTTGATGACGCGCTGCAGACAGCCGAAGAAATTATCGGCCGGAAACCGGAAGACCCTGCGTTGCTGAATGGTGTTGCGCGGGCTTTCTATAAACGTAGAGATTTATCCCTGCTGCAGAAGGCTGAAAATTGGTCTCGACAGGCGGTTTCCCTATCGCCCGAAAATGCAAATGCACATCATACATTAGCCTGTATACTGAGCGTCCTCGGCAAAGGAAGCGAAGCGCTGGAGTCGGCCGGGAAATATATTCAGGATGTCGCTCTCGTTGAAAGCGCAATCGAAGACGCAATAGAATTGTTTGTGGAATTGGCGGCATCAGGGCACGCTAAGGAAGCTCTTGGCATTCTCGTAAATTCTCCGGTCCAAAAGCATCTCGAACCGCTTGTGGTAGGGTTGAAGCTGCACATGGGGGAGGATGTGAAGACGGCCACTGAAATCCTGGAAGTTGCGAAAGACGTTGTTAAACGGATTGAAGAACGGTTGAAAAAGCATTGATAAGGGATGCAACTATCAATTCCCTGAAAGCTCATTTTACCAAGAAGTTCACCCGGGTCGTCTCTTCAGGGGATGCAACGCCGGGCGCCCATATTCTGGCCATGACCCGGTGCCCCCCCCGCGAAAGGGGCCACAGATCGTTTCGGGGGGGGGTTGTGGCTGCCAGTTTGCCATCCACATACCAGTCTACCATAGAATGTTCAGGCAGGTTGGCCATTTGGAATTGGAACGCTTCATGGTCGTCCGGTATGCGGGGATCCATGGCCATTTGCAGCCCGTGGGAGGGACGTTGAAGATAGGGGCGTTTACGGGCGGGTTGAGGGGATGGCCGGATTTCGGGTTCGGTTCCGGGCGAAAACCATTCGGTGACGGTGGCGCACCGGCCGTCATCGGGCAGGCCGGTTTCCAGGCAGATGTCTCTTTTTATGAGCCGGGGGCTCAGATATAAAGGTCGGGTCCGCCGGTTGCGGTTCAGTTCCGCAAAAACGCTTCTGAGGATAAGGGCGGGTCCCGTGGCGCCGGTAACGCCTTTGGTGGCCTGGTGGTCCAGGTTTCCCACCCACACCCCCACGATGAATCGATCATTATATCCCACGGCCCAGGCATCCCGGTAATCACTGGACGTTCCTGTTTTGACGGCGGTCTGAACCGGAAACCGAAGCAGGCTTCCCCGACCGAATTCAAGCCTTCGGGCATCGGGATCCGACAGAATGCTGCCGATAATGGCTACGGTTTCCGGGGAAAATATCTGTTTCCCCGCGTGCCCCCGGCCGTTTTTGTCCATGATGGATTTCAGCGGATGGTAAATGCCCCGGCTTGCCAGTACCGTATAGGCGCCTGCCAGCTCCAGCAGGGTGATTTCGCCGTTGCCCAGGGCCAGACCTTCACCGTAGTGATCCGGGTGTTGATGCAGGCTGTTTATGCCAAGGGTTCTGAGGCAATTCAGAAAGCGCTTCACCTCCACAAACCCGATGGTGCGCACGGCAGGTGTGGTCAGGGAGTTCCCGAGGGCATGGCGCAAGGGCAGGGGACCGTAATGGGTCCGGCTGTAGTTGTGATAGGTATGGAGTCCATGTCCCACGGGCGCCGCCAAGGGAAGGTCGTTCACCAGGGTGGCGGCGGTCCATCCTTTTTCAAGGGCCAGTGCATAGAGAAAAGGTTTGAGGGTGGATCCCGGTTGCCGGGGCGTGGTCACCGCATCGATCCAGCTTTCCGCCACTCCGTCCGATGATGCGCCGCCGTTGACCCAGGCCAGGACCTCGTTCTTTTGATGCTCCACAACCAGTACGGCGCCGTTATGAACGTCTTTGGCTTTCAGATCCCCAAGCCTTTGATTCAAAATGGCCTGGATTTTCTGCTGAAGGGGGGCGTCAAGAGTGGTGCGCAAATGACGCAAACAGGCCATACGGGATGGCGGGGTTGTGTTGTAAAGATGATGTACGAAATGCTCGGCTTTTACTGTAAACGGGGCTTTTCTACTTTCAAGTGGCACCCGTTGGAGGCGATCAAAACCGGCTGGGTCAATCAATTTCTCTTGGAGTATCTTCCGGGCCAGGCGGAGAATGGGTTTTTCAAGGTGGTCCGGGTTTTTGTGCGGATTCAGACGGCCGGGCGCCCGCACCATGATCGCCAGGGCCAGGACCTCCTTATGGCTCAGGGTATCCAGGTCCCGGTCAAAGGAGTACCGGGCCGCCTGCACCACCCCCCGGCGTTGGGCGGCGTAGGGAACCTGGTTGAGGTAACATTCCAGGATCTGTTCTTTTGAAAATACCTTTTCAAGACGGGCCGCTTCAAACCCTTCCAGCCAGCGGGACCACAGGGTTCGGGGTCGCGGCCGCCACATGCGCACCACCTGCTCGGTGATGGTGCTGGCGCCTCTGACAGCCCGGAAGGACCTGATATTCTGAAAAAGCGCCATCAGGCGGGCCCGCCAGTCCACGCCATGGTGCCGGTAAAAGCGCCGGTCTTCGGATACCACAACGGCCTGCTGCAGAAGGGGGGGGATCTCATGAAGGGGCACATAGTCATGAATGTTCCACCGGTTCCGGTAGGTCACCGTCAGGGGTATGCCGTCTCGATCCAGGATTTGAACTTTTCGGATGTTGCTGTTTTCAAAATTAAGGGAATGGGGAAGGGGTTGAAGGTCCTCAAAAGTTTTCCAAACAACAACACCGGCACCGGTGATGAGAAGACACCCGATGATGAGGCCCATAATGGTTGTTTTATATCTCAAAGTGCTTGATCCACCGTCAGAAGATTTATAGGAAAAAATAGTCATTTTATCAAAAATTTTTAAAAAAATACTCTGTGTCTCTGCGGCAAATTATCCTGTTTTGTTCATCAACTAATCCTTTTTCTGGAGTTTTGTTGCACTGCAACCGCCCATTATGTGGGCAGTAAGAGGTGTATTCATATACACTTCAGTGACAACACTACATGGGGTACCATTCATTCTTCCATATAGCCTAAACGGTGTGTTAGCTGTTTTTATCACTTTTTATTACTTAAGATATTTTGTTCTCATATTGTTTTTTATTAGTCCTCTACCAGCAATTCCCGCCCACCTCATTACTGAGTCTATCTTTTAACATTTATAAAAAACGAGTGCCGTCCTCAGAAAACGTTGCTGAAAATTACTCGAAATTTTTTAAACAGCGAGACAGTTTTTGAAGAAGCAGAGGTCGAAAACAAGACATAAAACCAAGCCCGCATGATTTACTGCACAGATGTCCCTTCTTGGCAAATGCCAATTTTACCGGAATTGATGCTTTTTGTATATTTTGATCATGCATATTGAACTCACTCGCCATCATATAAAATGATCGGTGGTTGGAATTTTATCCCATAAAAGAGGGCTTCGTAAAGCATCCTCATTGATTTGAACGCAAAATCTCTAAACAAAGATCGCATACGATCCCACAGTTCTCTTTTGCTACCGAGTTTATGCCATGTGGCTCGAAATAGGGGACAGCAGAGCTGCTGTGTTTGGTCAACCAAAAATGCCAACATCATGAGCATCATAAAGACTACGCTCAGATTCTTCTTCCCGAGCCCATAGTTATGTCCGAAATGATAGCCCTGGTTCTTGAGAGTATTGAACGTTTCATTTTCAATCTTCCAGCGTGCACGACCGCCTCGCATAAGTTCATGGGCATTGCCCATTGTTATGGTAAAATCAGTAACCCAGCTAAAATGCTGCGTTTTTTCGGGCGTGATTTCCCAGTATTCCAAGAAATTAATCAACAAATCTTGATTTGATTCATTCAGGGGGACTTGGTTATGGAAAAGGAAACGATGAATTTTTTTGGGGTCATTTTTGTCGACCAATTCAAATTGAACGGTTTCACCATTCTTTTGTGCCTCTTCCACTTTTCTGAACAGGAAGGGATGATCGCCCTTTTTGACACCCAGAATGTAATGAAGATTGTATTTTTCCGCCTCCCTTATGTGGGGAACATTCGAACTTAGGGCATCTTCGGTAATTATAAGGGGCAGATGCGGATGATCCTCTCTTAGCTTCCCGAAGAAACGTTTCGCAGCATTACGTTCACAATCGTTCTTGCTTTGGCCATCTTGTTTGACTATAAATTCCGGCGCTAACGGAATGACCTCTTTGAAACCGGGATTAACAATTTCCGCCCCTAGCATCTGTTGGTGATAGGTAATTTCGCCGGTCTTTTTGTTTACTTTTTCCAAACAGTTATCAGAGAAAATTTTCTTTGAGGAAAAGTAGCCTGTTCCGTCCAAAGATAACAGATAACATCCCTGGAAAAAAACCATAGGTTCGAGGGCTTTGCCTCTTTGCAACTCTCGAAAAATGCTTTTATACGCAGGCCGGATTTCCAAAGGGTCTACTTCATCCAAAATAGTTCGCATCTGCGAGTCACACGGTATATTTTCTACGTGATAAATGCTTTCTAAATTCCCATCAGTTTGTCTTCGTTGGTCAAAAGCAAGCAAGGACGGATCTTTGAGAGAGAAGACAGCAAATCCAGACATCAAGGC
>JAERRP010000867.1 GCA_016735415.1 Desulfobacterales bacterium
AGGTTCATGGGGATATCGCCCAGGCACAGATCCTTGTCCGTGCTGACCGCATCCACGGTATGGGTCTTGCCGTCCTTTTCAATGCTCAGGCGGAAGGTGCGGTTGTCCGCCAGCCCGCGGAACCAGAAGTCGCCGAAGTTGTCCGTCGTGGCGCTGAAGCGCTCCCCCGAATCGGTGTCCTTCAAGGTGCAGGCCGCCCCGATGATCACTTCCTTTTCCACCGGATCGTAGACCGTGCCGGCCACGAATTTTTTCGGCAGGTGCTTGTAATAGACCCGTGACTTGGTGCCGGCCCCGGGATTGAGAAGCTCGGCTTCGGCGATAAAATCCGCAAAGTCGCTCTCTTCGCCGAAGCGCAGGGCCTCCGTGGGGCACTGGTCCACACAGCGCGGCACGTCCCAGTCCGGATCGTTGTCCAGCAGATGGGCGCAGCCCGTGCACTTCTGGGCGATGTTCAGATTCTCGTTCATGAAAATGGCATCGTGGGGGCAGGTGTCCACGCACAGCTTGCAGCCCGTGCACTTATCGGGATCGATGAGCACCAGCCCGTCCTCGCGCTTGATGATGGCCCCGGGTTTGCAATCGTCCATGCAGGGCGCTTCATCGCAGTGCTGGCACAGATGCGGAATATAGGTCACCTTGACCTTGGGCACCTGGCCGCGCACCAGCTCGGTCAAACCGAGCCAGAACTGGCCGGTATCCGGCTGGGGCTTGGCATACGGGGTCCAGTCGTTGGCCACATGCTCGTCCTTGCAGGCAATCTGGCAGCAGTAGCACCCGTTGCACACGGAAAGATCGATCGCAAATACCTTCATTATTCATCACCTCCCACGACCCAGGCATCAAACCGCAGGCCGGCGGCCGCATCGTATTTTCGGGCAAAATCTTCGGGATAGTCCCGTCGCCATTGATCCATTTCTTCACCTTCGAGTTTTTCGACCTGAACCAGATAGCCGCTGGTGGCCTGGCCCACACAGTTTTCGGATATGATGCCGGCCGGTGAAATGGTGTTGATGGCCCCGCCGCGCTCGATCTCACCGGTTTTGATGGGGTCGTGGCGCGCGCCGTGATCAATATAGCAGACCCCGGGCCGCAGCCGTTCGGTGACATAGGCACCGGCCAGCACCACCCCGCGTTCGTTGATGATCTTGACGATATCGCCGCCTTGAATCCCCCGCTGCTTGGCTTCGGAGGGATGGATCCACAGCGGCTCGTATTTATAGCCGTCCGGGCCGGTCACCTTGCAGGTGGGCGCCTCACGGGTCCAGGTAATGTCATCGCATTGCGCATGCACCCGCCAGCGGCCATGATTGGACATCAGCAGGAGCGGAAACATCTTGGCCCGATGGCTTGACAAGCGCTCGTCATGCATGGCGCTTTTTTCGACCCACTTGGGAATCGGCGCCCTTTCCTTGTCATCGGGAAAGTGTTTGGCCAGAGGCTCGGAGTAAAACTCCAGCTTACCCGACGGGGTCGGCAGTTTGCTTTTGACCGGGTCTTCATAAAATTTTCTGAACCCGGGCGCATCATCTTTCCAGTCCTCGGCCGTACTGTAAATCCAGTACTTTTTCTCTTTGAGCTGCTCCCAGGTCACAAACTTTTCCACGCCCATGTAGCCAAACACTTTTTCCTGCATGTCAAAAACCGAAAGACCCTCGGTAAGACCTTCGTCCATGCCGAGTTTCCTGGCGACTTCCACCACCACTTCAAAATCGCTTTTAGATTCACCAATCGGTTCGATAGCCTTGTCGGCGATCATGATATTGGGTTGCTGGGTTCCCTGGCGGATGTTGGTGATGATGTCATCGACTTCCATGTAGGTGTTGGCCGGCAGGATGATGTCGGCATACAGGCAGTCGTTTTCCAGCCAGGGATGCTGGGCCACGATGGTTTCGATCTTGGGGTTGCGCATGGCCAGCTCGGTTTCATTGCCGCCGTTCCAGCAGGTGATTCGGCAGGGCGTGTCGGTCCACATCATGTGGATCTCACTGCCGCCCTCTTCTTTGGGAATCGGGTAGGTGTATTTATTGAACTGATCCTGAACCAGGGCCTCGATGGCGCCGGTGCCGTGAAAGCTGATGGGCTCGTCCGATTCGATGGCTTTGTGAACCAGGGTTTTGGGCAGAACCTGTTCCTGCCAGGCGGTCACCGAGCTCATCACCGGCACGGAGAGGCGTTCTTCGATCTCCGGGTTCCAGAAAAAAGTGCCGGCCAGCCCCTCTTTGCGCGGCATGCCGAAATAGGTCAACTGGTGGTGATGAACACCCGGTTTGCCCAGGCCCTGCATACCCAACAGGATGACCTCCAGGCGGCCATGCTCATGCGAATAGGGGCCGCGCACAAAACCGCCGCCAAAATAGTGGGCGATGGAGGTGGTCTGGGCGGCGAATTCGCGCGCCAGGGCCTTGATGGTCCATTCGGGTACCCCGCATTTTTTGGAGGCCCAGGCCGGTGTTTTGGGCACCCCGTCTTCTTCGCCCATGACGTAAGTGGAAAACCGCTTCATGCCGACAACATGGGTTTTTACATATTCCTTGTCGTACAGGTCTTCCTTGATCCAGGTATAGATAATGGCCAGCTGCAGGGCCGCATCGGTATTGGGCAGCACCGGAATCCACTTGTCGGCATGCACGGCTGCGCCGTAGTTCAGGTCCGGGCAGATATAGATCTGCTTGATGCCGACTTCCGACCAGAAGTAGCACAAGCGGCTGGGAAACTGGCCGGTAAAGCCCCAGGGCGTGGTCTCCGGATCGCAACCCCAGAAGAGCACCATGTCAGAATGTTCCGTGGTATCGTTGACGATATTGGCCGCCGGCCACATACTGCCCTGGACCCCCTGACCCCAGACGTGCTTGGCGCCCCAGTACCAGCCTTCCCAGCTGTCCGGATTGCGTACCTGAATAGTAAATCCGCCCATCTGGTCCAGCAGGGTGCCCGAATGACCGTGGGGCGTGTTGATGGTTTTGCATTCGCCATGGCCGTCACCCTGCATCAGGATGCCGTAATAGCCATATTTCTTATGAATCCGCTTGATCTCGGCCGCAACGATATCCGTGGCCTCATCCCAGCTGATGCGTTTGTATTTGCTCTTGCCCCGGTTTTGCGTGTTGCGCTCGCCGTCGGGGTCCCAGTCGATGCGCTTGAGCGGGAATTGAATGCGGTTGGGCGAGTAGACCCGTTTTTTGTAGGCCAGGGAAA
>JAERRP010000426.1 GCA_016735415.1 Desulfobacterales bacterium
GACGAGGCCGTCGAACTGGCACAATTCGAGCTGCCGGCGCAATTTGAGAGGGATGTCTGCGAACTCAAAGGGGTTTACGCCCTGGAGGACGACATCAAAGCCTGGCTGAAGAAGGAACTGGGGTTCAGTGTCCAGCCATAAAAGGCATCTTTTGGCCCAGGCCGGCGTTTGTGCACTTTTGAAATCCTCGACGTAGCCTGACTACGCCTGCGGTTTCAAAAGTGCTGCGGCCTTGGCCTGAACCAAAATCTACCATTTCTGGATGGACACGAACTATTTTCTTTGCCTGATACGGGGAACAGGCCCCCATGCGAGAGAGAAGATCTACTCACCTCCCAATCATTTCTCTAAGGCATCGTGAAGTGCCAACGGCACGATGATCAATCCGTGCGACCGGCTTCCGGGTATTCGTTCAAAAAGCGGTAGAGGGTGGCCCGGCCGACACCCAGAATGCGGGCGCTGCGGGATTTGTTGCCGCCGGTTTTTTTCAGGGCGGCTTGAACGCTGCCGATCGCCAGTTTGCGCGACGGCCCCCGCCGCGGCAGGATTTCGCGCTGATCCCTGATTTCCATGGGCAGATCGTCCACGGTCAGCAGCCGGCCGTTGGACTTGACAAAGGCAAACTGGATGGCGTTCTGAAGTTCGCGCACGTTGCCGGGCCAGGGGTATTCCAGCAAAAGCGAGAGGGCTTCCTTGGCGATGCGAAACGGGCTTTTACCGTGTTTCAGGGCGGCTTCCTGCATGAAATGGCTGGCCAGCAGGGGGATATCGGTTTTGCGCTCGCGCAGCGGCGGAATGAAGATCGGAATCACGCTCAGGCGGTAGTAGAGATCGTCCCGGAAACGGCCGCTGCGGACTTCTTCCTTGAGGTCCTTGTTGGTGGCACTGATCACCTTGACGCCCACCCCAATGGTTTCCTCGCCGCCCACGCGTTCGAACTTCCCCTCCTGGAGAAACCGCAGCAGCTTGACCTGGATGTTTTTCGACAGTTCCGCGACCTCGTCCAGAAAAATCGTACCGCCGTCGGCCAGTTCGAAGCGCCCCTTTTTATTGCGGATGGCGCCGGAAAAGGCGCCTTTGACATGTCCGAAGAGTTCGCTCTCGATCAGGCCCTCGGGCAGGGCGCCGCAGTTGATGGGCACAAAGGGAGTCCCGGCCCGATGGCCCTCGTTGTGGACGGCGGTGGCCACGAGCTCCTTACCGGTGCCGGTTTCCCCGAAGATGTGGACGGGATAGTCATAAGCGGCCACGTCGCTGATCTGCTGGAAGACTTGCAGCATTTTAGCGTCACGGCCGACGATGTTGGAAAAGCGCGTCAGATTCCCGGTCTGCAGCATGAGGCGCAATTCATCGGTGATGTCCCTGAACAGCGTCAGCACGCCGACGAATTGTCCGCTGTGGTCGCGCATCAGGGTTACGGTCATCTCCAAGCGGCGCGATTCGCAGTCTTTGGTGGTGATGTTGAGGGTGTATTCCTTGACCTCCGGTGCGTTGGGAGGCAGGGGGTTGTTGTCGCAGAACGAGCAGCGCTCGCCGCAGAAAGGGAGGCCGAAGGCCTCGTGGCAGTCCTTGTTCAGAATTTCTTCACGCCGGTAACCGGTAATGATTTCCGCCTGACGGTTGAAAAAGAAGATCCGTCTTTGCAGGTCGTGGGCGATCACCCCCTCCTTGAGGTTGTCGAGGATGCGGGCCAGGTTCTCCTGCGGCGCCAGAATCTGGTTCAGGTTTATGTTTGCCATGGGGTCCATGGGGTCAGTCAATCCATTGCGAGAGGGTCACAAGGTGCGGATAGAATTACCGCATCATCGAATCAAAGTCAAACGAAAAGCGAAATCAGATCAACATGTTACAATGGGAATAGCGGCATTTAAACCACATTACAGCCGGCAGGGTAAAGCCCGGCGGAGTCGGATGCCGGCCAGATCGATTTGAACGTCGTAGGCCAGCATTTCAACGCCCGCCGCCACGGCCCCGCGCAAGCCCCTGCCGTAGGCCGGATCGATGGCGTCGGCCGGCCTGAAACAGTCGGCGTCCATACGCTGGACCAAAAAGAAAATTACGCTGCGGCATTGCGGGCCGACCTGTCGCGCCAGCTCCTGCAGATGTTTAAGCCCCCGGGCCGTCACCGCATCGGGAAACAGGGCGGTTTTAGCGCGCACCAGGGTGCAGTTCTTGATTTCGACATAACAGCGGGCCGCGTCCGGGCCGGAGAGCAGCAGGTCGACACGTGAATTTTCACCGTAGCGGACTTCGCTGCGGACTGCGTCGTAGCCACGCAACTCGGGGATGCTGCCGCGGGTTGCGGCATGTTTGACCAGCCGGTTGGGTGTCAGGGTGTTGACGCCCACCAGGGAGTCCGGCATCGCGATCAGCTCCCAGGTATGGGGGCATTTGCGTTTGGGGTTGTCATGGACCGACAGGTAGACGCGGCGACCCGGTTCGCAACAGGCTTGCATGCTGCCGGTGTTGGGGCAGTGGGCTGTGATGGTGCGGCCGTCTTCCAGCTTTACGTCGGCCAGGAAACGCTTGTAACGCTTGATGAGGGTGCCGGCGATCAAGGGCGGCCAGCGCAGGCCGTCCCGGGGGGCCGGCCCCGATGTTGGTTTGATCGGGGTCATCGTGTGGAACTGTTAAGCGTCTGCTTCCGGGTTGTCAAGCGAGTGGGGAAAGCCTGCGGCTTCCGTTGGGGGTATTAGGCTTGGCCTGTGGCCAAGTCAGTGTCCGTTCAGAAATGGTCTTTTTTGTCCTGATCGGCCGGCGGCGGGAAAGCGAAGCTCTTGCCTGACTTGCCCGAAGGGCAAGCCTCCCACCTCAATCCCTGAGCGGGGCCGCAGGCCCTCAGGGGTTGCCAATCGGCTAAAAATGGTACAGATTGCCGGCGACCCGGTAGCCGCCGGGTTGGATTTCGCAAACACAGAACAGGGGACGATCCGCCATGCCGCCCATCCTGGAAGTCCGGCATCTGAGCAAACACTACGGCAAGCTGGTGGCCGTGGACGATGTCAGTTTCAGCATCCCGGCCGGTATCTGTTTCGGTCTGCTGGGGCCGAACGGGGCCGGCAAAACCACCACCCTCGAGGTGATCGAAGACATTCTCAAACCCACTGCCGGCGATATCCTCTACAAGGGGCATCCACGGACGATAACCTTTAAAAATGAGATCGGTATTCAGTTTCAGCACACGGCCCTGCTGGCCATGTTGACGGTCCAGGAAACCCTGCAGGTTTTCCAGTCGCTCTATCCGGTCTCCGAAGACCTGGAACAACTGGTGGCCCAGTGCCAGTTGCGAGAGTTCCGGCACCAGCGACATGAAAACATCTCCGGCGGTCAGCGCCAGCGGTTTCTGCTGGCCCTGGCGCTGGTGAACCGGCCCCAACTGCTTTTTCTGGACGAACCGTCCACCGGGCTCGACCCTCAGGCCCGCCGCAATCTCTGGGATATCGTCAACAAAATCAAGACCGCCGGCAAAACGGTTATCCTGACCACCCATTACATGGAGGAAGCCCAGCATCTCTGCGATACGGTCGCGATTATGGACCACGGCCGCATCATTGCCCGCGGCGCACCGGATGAACTGATCCGCACCCACTGCGAGGGGATAACGGTTGTGCTGCCGCGTCACAGTTTCAGCCAGGCGCCGGACAGCCTGCCGCTGCCCCTGCAGGTGACCGGGGAAACGGTGCGCATTCAGACCGTGAATATCGACGACTGCCTCCGGCAGCTTTTGGCGTTCAAGGTCGATCTCTCCGAGATGACGGTGCATTCGCCCAACCTGGAGCATGTCTTCCTGAACCTGACCGGTCGACAACTGAGAGAGTAATATGCACATCAAGCGCATCTGGGTCATGTTCAAGGCCCGCAACTATGAGTTTTTCAGGGACAAGGCCTCCTTCGGATGGAATTTTCTCTTTCCCTTCCTGCTGGTGGCGGGCTTCGGGATTCTCTTCGGGGGGCGCGAATACGTCGAATACAAGGTCGGTGTTTTTCCGGCGCCGGCGGGCATGCTGGACAAGGCCACGGTCGATATCCCGGAAGGTCTCAAGAATACACGCTTTCTCCAGTTCGTGGGATTTGCCTCCCAGGCCGCGGCCATGGCCAAACTGCGCCACCATAAGATCGACTTTGTGATCCAGACCGGTTCGGCGCCCCACCGATACTGGATCAGCGATGCGTCCCACAAAGGCTACCTGATGGAGAAGATCTTTCAGGCCGGCCTGATCTCCCTGGAAGGGGCGCAGGCGCTCCGCAAAGGCCGGGTGGAAAGCGCCCCCATTCGCTACATCGACTGGCTTTTCCCCGGTATCCTGGCCATGAACATGATGTTCAGCGCGCTCTGGGGGGTGGGCTACGTGGTGGTGCGCTACCGCAAGAACGGAACCCTGCTGCGTCTGAAAGCGACTCCCCTCACGGCCTTCGAGTACCTGACGGCCCAAATGCTTTCGCGGCTTTTTCTTCTGATGTTCACGCTGGCGGTGGTCTGGTTCGGGTGTGACCTGATTTTTGATTTCAATGTGGAAGGTTCCCTGGTCGATATCTTCTTTTTGTTTTTTCTCGGCAGTCTGAGCCTGACCGCCCTCGGCCTCGTGCTGGCGGCCCGGGGTGTGAGCGAAGAATTCACCACCGGCATCCTCAATTTCATCTCCTGGCCCATGATGTTTTTATCGGAAGTCTGGTTTTCTCTGGAAGGGGCCCCGCAGTGGGTGCATCGGGTGGCCCAGATCTTTCCGCTGACGCAATTGCTGAAGGCCATTCGCAAGATCACCAACGACGGCGCCACCCTGTCCGGGGTGCTCCCGGAAATCAGTACACTGGTGGGAATGACCGTTCTTTTTCTGGCGGCTGGGGCCTGTTTCTTCTCCTGGGACCGCTGATCCGGTTTGTTCACGCGGCGATCTCACCGCAATGGCGGTGTTGCTCAGCGAATTGCAATGCTCACGTACAATGTGTACGCTCCGCTTCCAATTCGCTGCGAGCCTTGCCCTTGCAGCAACCTCACCACGTGAACAAACCGGATCGGCTTATTTCTTAAAGCGGCGCCTCTGAGTGCCTTGCCCGGAAGCGTCTCAAACACGCGCAATCCCATGGCTCACTAATACTGATGAACCCGTAAAAAGTCATGTTTCAGACGGTTTCGAAAAAAGTTCGAGATACGGCTT